>NZ_JARBDD010000002.1:0-200145 GCF_036577665.1 Gulosibacter sp. GYB002
TGCAAAGGGGGATGCGAGGCAAACGGGGGTGCGAGGCGAACGGGTGCGCGGGGCGACGCCCGCTGCGCGCCGAGCGCCGCCCGCCGCCCGCCGCCCGCCGCCCGCTGAGCCCGCCGCGCGCCACAGCTAGAGGTCGGCGTGCAGCTGCCAGACGAGGTCGGCCGAGTACGCCCACGAGTAGATGGGCTGGCGGTCTTGTCCGGCAAGCGTCAGGGTTTCGCGCAGTTCGCTGTCGCCGAGCACATTCGATAGTGCGATCGACAGCCGCTCCACGAAGGTCGCTTCGTCACCGAGACCAATGTGCAGGGATGCACCCTGCGACACTTCCATAAGCGCCGGCACATCGGTGTGCACCACCGGGGTCCCAGCCTTAAACGCCTCGAGAATCGGCAGCCCGAATCCCTCATCGAGCGAGGGCATGCACAGAACGGTGGCGCGGTCGAGCACCACAGCAAGTTCGGCATCGCTCACATAGCCGAGGTTGCGCACTCGCGACCGGTCGACACCGGCAGCCGCGCAGAGCGAGCTGAGATCCACCTCGCCCCAGCCTTCGGGGCCGACGTGCACGAGCTGAGCATCCTGCAGCCGCGGCTGCGCCAGCGCCTGAATCAGCCGATCGATACCCTTGCGCGGTTCGAGCGTTCCGATCGCCAAAATGAACGTCTCGGGCAGCTGAAAGCGCTGGGCGATGTCGTGCTGTGCTGCCTCATCCGGCAGCTGGATATCGGGCGATGCGGCACCGGGAATCACACGCAGCCGGTCGCCAAAGTCGTGCAGCTCGGCCACCTGCTCGGCCACGGCGTGCGTGGGTGTCACCACGGCGGCCGCGTACTGCCAGGCGCGTTTGAGCATCGCTTTGTGCCACCGCACCCCGTTGGGGGTGAGGGTTTCGGGATGCGTCCACGGCACTATGTCGTGGATGGTCACCACCACCTGCGCCGGGTCGCCACTTTCGAGTGGACGTAGCGGCGCCAGCAGGCTGGGTGAGTGAAATAGGCCACCGCCGAACGAGTTGGTGAACACGCCACGGCGCCACGCCTGCGAAAGCATTCTGCGGTTGAGGCGTGACATACGCACAGATTCGAGGCCTGGCAGCCGGTCGAGCAGTGCCGAGCGCTGTTCATCCGAAACGAACGAGGTGATGCCCGCCACGTCGCAATCGTGCGGGGCGCGGCGAATCACCTCGCGCGCCAGGTTTTCGGTGTATCGACCGATCCCGCCGGGCACTTCCGCGGTGAGCTGATCGACAATAAAGTTCAGCGTGACCATTGGTGGCTAGCGCACCTCGGCAACCGGCGTGGGGTCGACCACGAGCACGCCGTCGTCGGCTGCGGCGGCAATCGCTTCGCGCCAGTCACGGATGGGTTCGAGTCCGGCCTCGTGCCAGCGCCGGTGTCCGAGCACCGAGTAGGCGGGGCGGGCGGCGGGGCGAACGAACGCGCTCGAGTCGGTTGGTTTGACTCGTTCGGGGTCGTTGCCGGTGAGCCGAAAAATTTCGCGCGCGAAATCAAACCAGGTGCACTCACCCGAGGAGGTGCCGTGGTAGATGCCGACGGGAGCATCTGCATCCAGTAGTCGAACGGTTTGTTCCGCCAGGTCGCGTGTGTAGGTTGGCTGGCCGCGCTGGTCATCCACCACCGTGATTTCGGGGTGCGAGCCGGCGAGCTTGACCATCGTTTTGGCGAAATTGCCGCCGGCGGCTCCGTATAGCCAGGCGGTGCGGATGATGTAGGTGCCGTCGGGATGCGCGGCCAGCGCCGCGATTTCACCGTCGGCTTTGGTGCGTCCGTAGGCGTTCAACGGGTCGCGAGGTGCGTCTTCGTCGTACGGTTCGGTGGCGTCGCCCTGGAACACGTAGTCGGTGGAGTAGTGCACGAATTTGGCGCCCGTGGCAGCTGCCGCTTTGGCGAGATGCTCGACGGCGGTGGCGTTGAGCAGGTGGGCGGCCGATTCATCGGTTTCGGCCTGGTCGACTGCGGTGTACGCGGCGGCGTTAATCACCACGTCGTAGCCGGCGACCGTCGCCACCACCGCATCCGCGTCGGTGATGTCGAGGTCGGTGCGGCGCAGTGCGGTGACGTCGCGGCCCTGCAGGGCACGCTGGAGGTCTTGGCCCAGCATGCCCGCAGCGCCGGTGATGAGATAGCGCTGGCTAGCCTTCAAGAGCGGCACGCTCCTTCAGCGGCTCCCACCAGTCGCGGCGGTCGCGGTACCACTGCACGACGTTGGCGAGTCCCTGCTCGAAGGGCACCTGGGGTTCGTAGCCGAGCTCGTTTTGGATCTTGGTGATGTCGACGCAGTAGCGCAGGTCGTGGCCCTTGCGGTCTTCGACGTGGTCGACGTACGACCAGTCTTTGCCCATGAGCTCGAGGATCTTCTTGGTGATCTCAACGTTGGTGAGCTGGGTGCCGCCACCGATGTTGTACACCTCGCCTGCACGACCCTTGGTGTAGACGAGTGCGATGCCGCGGCAGTGGTCGTCAACGTGCAGCCAGTCGCGCACGTTTTCGCCGGTGCCGTAGAGGGGCACGTGCTTGTCGTCGAGCAGGTTGGTGACGAACAGCGGGATGAGTTTTTCGGGGAAGTGGTAGGGGCCGTAGTTGTTCGAGCAGCGCGTGATCGAAATGTTCATGCCGTGGGTGCGGTGGTAGCTGCGGGCCACGAGGTCGCTGCCGGCCTTGGATGCGGCGTAGGGCGAGTTGGGTTCGAGCGGCCATTCTTCGGTCCATTCGCCTTCTTCGATCGAGCCGTACACCTCGTCGGTCGACACGTGTACGAAGCGGTCGATGCCGTGTTTGAGGGCGGCGTCGAGCAGGCGCTGGGTGCCGATGACGTTGGTTTCGAAGAAGATCGACGAGTCGCGCACCGAGCGGTCGACGTGCGATTCGGCGGCGAAGTGCACCACGCCATCAACGCGCGGCATGAGCTTGTCGAGCAGTTCGGCGTCGCAAATGTCGCCGTGCACGAACTCGTAGCGGGGCGAGTCGGCGATCGGGTCGAGGTTTTCGCGCACACCCGAGTAGGTGAGGGCGTCGAGCACGATGATTTCGGCGCCTTCAATGCCGGGCAGCTGGTCGTTCAGCGCACGACGAACGAAATTCGAGCCGATGAAGCCGGCACCGCCGGTGACGAGTAGTTTCATTGCATTCCTTCTCGGTTACCCAACTGCGCCGCTTGGGCGCAAACACTGTCTTCTAGCCTACCGGGGCGAAGCCTCGCTAGCGCGGCAAACGCTGAGCCGCAGCAAAGTCTCGGTCTGCCAGCCGAGCAGGGTAGCGTTTTTGGTATGAGCGGAATCGTCACAGCAACGGCCATTGTCGTCACTTGGAATGGTGGGGCGGAGGCGGTCGCGGCGGTGCGGTCGCTGCTCGACCAGCATGTGCCGGCGGGGATGCGTTTGCAGGTTGTGGCGGCCGATAATGGCTCGTCCGACGACACGGTTGCGCGCATCCGGGCCGAAGCCCCCGAGGCTGAAGTGCTCGAGTTGCGCACCAATCTCGGGTATGGCGCGGCCGCAAACCGGGCGATGGCTGAGTATCCGGCCGATGCCTACCTGGTGCTGAATCAGGATGCGGTGTATCAGCCGGGCTTCGTGGCTGCGCTACTGAGCGAGCTCGCGAATGATGAGCGGCTGGGTGCGGCGACCGCGCAGGTGCAGTTGGCGGGGGAGTTCGTTATGGCTGAATCAGACACGCCGGCTGCCGAGGTGTTTGTTGGGCATGATGGCGCGCGTTGGCGTCGCACCCGGGATGGTGAGCACGGGCAGCGGCTGATTAATTCGACTGGGAATCAGCTCACCCGGTCGGGTAATGGTCTTGACCGTGGTTGGTTGGCGCCAGTTGGCACCGAGTTTCCGCGCAGTGTGCTCGGGTTTCATGGCGGTGCTTGCGGGCTGCGGGCTGATGCGGTGCGGGCGCTCGGCGGTTTTGATGAGCGGTATTTCATGTATTACGAAGACACCGATTTATCGCTGCGGATGCGCACGGCCGGCTGGTCGGTTGCCTATGTGCCGGAAGCGGTTTCGGTGCATCAGCACGCGGGGAGCTCTGGCACCACGAGCCCCGGTTTTGTGGAGTGGAATGCCCGCAACCGGGCTTGGAATGCGCGGCGTAATGGGCCGGCCCGGATGCGGATTGAGGCCACCGGGCGCACGCTCGCGGGTGCGGTGAAGGGTGCGCTGACGGCTGCCGATCCGCGCCGGCCGCGGGATGAGCGCGAGCTTGGCAGGGCGCGGGCGCGCGGTGCGCTGGCGGGGGTGTTTGCGCCGGTTGGTGCGCGCCGCGAGTCGGTTGCGGATGCGCCGTCACCGTTGCCACAGGACGCAGTTGAGGGCGAGCCGGTGCTGCCGCGCACGCTGATTGATCTCACTTCGGTGCCGGCGCAGCTCGGGGGAGTGGGGCGCTATCTTGAGGGCCTCCTCACCGGGTTCGAAGAGATTGGTTTTCATCCGGTGCTTGTGTGTCGTGCCGAGCATCGTGAGCATTTCGCGGCACTGGCGCCGAACGCCGAGCTGCATGTGGCGCCGCGTGCCACCGCCAGGCGGTCGGCGCGGTTTGCGTGGGAGCAGACGGGCTTGTTGCGCTTGGCTGGAGAGGTGCGCGCCGAGGTGATTCATTCGCCGCACTATTCGTTCCCGCGGGGTACGCCGCTGCGGCGGGTGGTGACGTTGCACGATGCCACGTTTTTTTCTGATCCCGAGGCGCATACGGCCGTCAAGCGGCGCTTTTTTAGCAGCTGGATTCGCGCGGCGGTGCGGGCGGATGTGTGGTTGGTAGCGCCATCTGCGGCGACGGCGCGTGAAATTGAGCGGTATGCGGGCCGGCCGCGGCGGGCGATGACGGTGGCGCTGCACGGTGTTGATCGGGATGTTTTTCACGAACCGACCGCGGCCGAGGTCGCGGCTTTCCGCGATAAGTACGAACTTGGTGCTCGTCCCTATATTGCGTTCCTCGGCACGATTGAGCCGCGTAAACAGGTGGCGCAGTTGATTCGCGCGCACCACATCCTGAAACAGCGCCTGGGGGCGGATGCTCCGCTGCTGTTGATTTCGGGGCAGCGCGGTTGGGATGCCGAGGCGATCGAGCTGCTGGATGCGGCGGGCGCCGATTCGGGGGTGCGTGAGCTCGGGTATTTGCCACTGGATGAACTGCGGTCGTTTCTTGGTGGCGCGAGCGCGTTCTGTTATCCGTCAAATGCGGAGGGCTTTGGGCTCCCGGTGCTTGAGGCAATGTCGGCCGGGGCTGCGGTGGTGACAACAAAACGCACGGCGCTGCCCGAGGTTGGCGGGGATGCGGTTGTGTATGCCGAACCAGAGCCTGAGGCGCTCGCGGATGCGCTCGAAAAGATCCTGACGGATGCTGACTCGGCTGCCGGGTTGCGTGCGGCGGGATTGGCGCGCGCGGCCGAGTTCACCTGGGAACGTTGCGCACGCATCCACGTTGATGCGTATTCGCGGGCGGCACAGTGGCGCTAGGTTGCGGATTTACTCAGCAAATACCTGGTCGGGCCACCACGGCACGTGGTCGTGGATTTCGTCGGCGAACCGCTGGGTGAGTGTGCGCGAGAACGCAGTGGTGATGTGGCCCGCGTCGAACCAGGTGACGACACCTCCGACTTCGGGACGGCAGTTGCCGTCGGGGCAGTAGTAGTCGGTGAAATCAACCCAGAGCGCGCCGGCATCCTCGATCTGTTTGATGTAGGTCTTGCTCACCGGTTTGTTTGCGGGATGCTGACAGTCGGGTGAATCAAACCCGTTGACGAGCGCGCACTCGTACGGTGACACCTCAAACCGGGGGTTGTCGCGCACCACCACAAATTTCGTATCGGGCGATGCCTTGCGCATCTGTTTCAGCCAGGTGGGGAAGTGCTCCCAGGTTTCTTCGGTGCCGTCGGGTGCTGATTTTGTGCCGAACACCACGACGAGTTCGGGATGCTTGTCGGCGATGTAGTCGGATGCATCCAACCAAACTCGGTCGCACACATCGGCCGCTTGTAGGCCAGGCTGCCAAGTGAACGTGCAGCTTGGGCCGGCCTGGAGTCGCACGTTGAGGTAGCCGGTGATCGCGGCGGTTTGATAGCCGACCGGGGCGAGCTGCTGGGTGTGTGAATTACCCACGAAGAACACGGTGGGTGCCTTCGAGTTTTCGGAGGTGAGCTCCCAGCAAATGGCGTCGTCGCCGGGGTTGGGTGCGTGGTCAGCGCAGTCGGTGCCTTCACCGGCGTAGGTTTGTGCCGCATCCGGGTCGTCGGGTACCGGTGACGGATTGGCGGGAGCATCTGGGTTTTGCGCGCCCACTTGCACATCCAGCGGCGTGAAATCGGGGCCGTCGTACGCATCCTCGGTTTCGGCCGGAGTGGGGGTGCCGGTTGCGGTGGCGAATTCGTTTTCGAGCTGCGCCTGCGAGCTGGCGTTATTGGCGAGCCGCTGCTGGATGTGGACGAGTGCCGGTGCGGCGACCACGATCGCGGCAATGGCGACGACGACCAGGTGGCGGGCGGGCGTGCTCGGCTTGCCTACCCGTGAGACGGGTTTTTCGATGAGTTCGGTCAGCACAAAACTGAAACCGAACGCGACTGCGAGCACCCCGGTGCCGAACATGAAATTGGGTTCGGTGTTTTTGGTGAGTTGCACGGCGAGCAGCAACAGCGGCCAGTGCACGAGGTAGAGCGCGTAGGTGTATTGCCCGAGCCAGCGCAGCGGCCCGGTGGCAAGAAGCCGTTCGGCGCTGAAACGTGCGGGTGGTTCGTCGTTTCTGGCTTCGGCGGCCACGATGATGAGCATGGCCGAGAGGGTTGGCCACAGTGCAGCAAACCCGGGGAAGCTGGATTCAACCGGCAGTACGATGCCGCACAGCACCACGCCGAGTAGCCCCAGCCACGACATGAGGTTGCGCATCCCGGCGCTGAGCTGCAGGCGATTGGCGACTAGCGCCACCAGCGAACCGAGCGCAAATTCCCACATCCGCGCGAAAGTGTCGAAGTAGGCGTGCGGCTGGTTGTCGATGGTGTGCCACACCGACCAGGCGAACGAAGCAATAAAAACGATCCCGAAGATCAGGCCCAGCACCCGTGGCAGCGGGCGGCCTCTTCGGTGCGCGATCGCGAAACCGACCAGGTGCAGCAGCGGCCAGATGATAAACACCTGCCCCTGGATCGAGAGCGACCAGAAGTGCTGGAACAGGCTCGCACCACCGAGATCGTGTGCGTAATAGTCGGCTTGAAGTTGCCGCAGGCGGATGTTTTCGAAATAGCCGAGCGAGGCGAGCGCATCCCCGGTGAGGGTGGCGTGCTGGGATGCGGGCATGATGAGCCAGCCCGCCACGAGCGTCAGCAGGATGGTTGCGGCGGCGAGCGGCAGCAGGCGAGCAAATTTACGCAGGATGAATTGGAGCGGCTTGGGTGAGTTACCTGCGATTGCGCTCGCGGTGAGTGAGCGGGTGAGCAGGTAGGCCGAGATGAGGAGAAAAGCATCGACGCCGCCCGAGACCCGGCCGATCCAGATGTGAAAGATCGCGACCAGCACAACCGCAACGGTTCGCAGTCCCTGTACCTCGGGGAGGTAGCTGGTGCTCGGGGTAGGAGTGGGCCGCTGTGCGCGGACGGCTGGGCTCATTCACTCTCCCTCGGGTTCGTGGTGGGTGTGGTTCGGTGGGCGCACCAATGGTAGCGGTCATCGCTCAGGAGGTAGCGGGCGCTGCGCTCGGTTCGCTTGCGAGACGGGAGGAGAAGCATGAGTCTCAGCCAGTGATGATTCTGAAGTATCAGCCGATGAACCGCTTATCGCCCGTTTTCGTGTCGGCCCGAGAACCCGCATCATTAGTAACAGGCATAGGGCATAGAACAGACTAACGATTGCCAGCAGCACGACCCAACCCGGCGCAGAAAACGGCAAGTACGGGGGCAACCAGGCTGGATTTGAGAGGAACTCGCCATGTCGCCCACCGGTGCCGACTGCGTAGCGGCGCAATGCAGTGTAGAACGAAACAAGATGGATGGCTCCGACACTGAGCGCGAACACTATTTCCAGGCGCCCCGCGGTTTCGCTAGTGAAGCGGGCAAAATATGGCTGCACCACCGCGGCTGCGAGCAGAATGAGGGTCGAGAAAAGCGCCATTGAGTATCGCCCTTGCCAAATGAAGCCAGAGTTTGCCATCGAGACCCCCTGAATGACCGCGGGAAGGAACACGTAAGCGGCAATGGCAAACCAGGTGGCAGACGTCTGCCAAGCCCTCGAAAGTGCGATCGCCCCTACTACGAGGACAAAGACAAGTCCGGTGTACAAAAACACGATGTATTCCGGTCCAGGGGTATCAATCCAGCCGAAGAGAGCTACCATCGAATACGTTTGGTGGCCAATGCGCTCAAGCATGAGACGGAATCCTTCGAGGAAGGTCGCGCCCGGATCATGCATGGGAACCGTTGCGGTGAGCACACTCGTAGAGGTGAGTTGCCAAAGTGCTAAAAGTATGCTCACCAGCGTGAGCGTGGCTGCAAAAATAGTTGCCGGTTTTCGTAACAGATCGAAGAACACCCGCGGAGTGACGAGTAACGCGACAGCGACAACTGCAACCCCGAGCCAAATAAAGCCGAGAGATCGAATATGGGGTTGGAGTACTCCCATCAGAGCAACTACAGACATCAACCACCAAAGCTGACGACGTTCGTGCCGATTCTCGACCGCGCTAAGGAGGGCCGCGGCGAAAGTGGCGGTGAGCGCAATCTCCAAGCCGTTTGGGTTAACAGTTCCACCAAGGAACACCGCTGAGGGCGTTGCGATGAGTGCGAACCCTGCAATAAGTAACGTCGCGCTGCGGAGTCTAGAGACAGCCGCGAACCCAAGCGCGAAACAAGCTGACGTAAGCAATGCGTTTGCCAACCGCATGCCGTAGAAACCTGCATATCCCTCATGTAACAGGCTCGGCCAGCCTACTAGGGCGTAGAAGGTTGGGTCGTAGAGAGAAGCTCGAGACACCACTATGTCTGACTTGTCAGGAGTGAGCGGAGCTGTCTGCACCTCGCATGTCGGAGTTTGATCAGCCTTGAAAGCAAAACAGGCCGCATGTTTGTTCAGTAGTGCGTACAGCTCGGGTACTTCGAAATATCGAAAGTTTGGTGGTGCGAATAGCTTGCCTTCGGCGTCCGGCACCTCACTTGAGCGTTTTTCGATAGGCGCATCGTCGTGCGAGATGCCGTAACCCTGTCCCCGAACCACACCAGCTGCCTTTACTGCATGATGAGGTTCGTCGGGAGACCCGGCGACTGGCGTTGTTAGGGACCACATGGCAGTGAGCATGAGCAAAGCGATAAACGAGAGCACACCAACTTTTGCCGGTAGGAATCGTGTGCCACGCAATGAGCGCTCGATGGCGTGGTTCACACGGTCACGAATACCAAGCTGCTTATCTGAATCTGTACTGACGGCGTGTTGCATCGGTTTGTCTCTCGCTGGCTACCCATGAGGTTCCTTAGGTGTGCCTCATTCTGAGCTTAGCCGCCCGCTTGAATCACCTATGCTTGCAGTATGCTCCCTATGTCTGTTGTGATGCCGATCTACCACAAGGTGCGGCCCGAGCAGTTTCACCGCGCAGTGGAGAGCCTGCGCACACAGACGTGGCCTGCCGACGAGATCGTGATTGTCTGCGACGGTCCGATCGACCCAGATATTGACAGTTACCTACGGTCAAAAGCCGCAAGTGATCTTACGGTAGTGAGGCTCGCCGAGAATCAAGGCACAGCGGTGGGGATGCAGGCAGGCTTTGACATAGCGCGTAATCGCTGGGTTGCTCGACAGGACGCAGATGATGTTTCGCTGCCCGACCGATTTGAAAAGCAATGGCCGCTTGTTGCAACCGGTGAGTATGCCGCGGTGGGTGGGCAGATGCTGGAGTTTGAGCGCTCGCCGGAAGATATCGTGCGATCCCGCACATTGCCCAGCGAACCGGAAGAGATTGCTCGTTACGCGCGGCGAAATAGTCCCATCAATAACCCGACTGCAATCTGCGACCGTGACGCAGTTGTAGAAGTTGGTGGAGTGCACAAAGTCCATCTCATGGAGGATTACGATTTGTGGGTGCGCCTCATCTCGGCGGGCTACCGGCTTGTCGCGGTCGATGAACCAGTGGTTTTGTTTCAGGCTGACGACGGGATGTTTAAGCGGCGTACCGGGCGCGAGATGGCTCGGGCAGAGCTGGTGATGCAGCGTAATTTGGTGCGCTACGGCATGGTGTCACGCTCGCGAGCCGTTGTGAACTTTATACTGCGGCAGGGGTTTCGAATGCTACCGCAACCTCTTGTACGACGTGTCTATGCGGTCTTGTTTGACCGCCCTCATCGCCAGATCGAATGCAACGGTTAATGAATGTCTCCAACTAATTCCACCGAATCTTCCACCGCCCCTGCTGTTGAGGGGTGGTCGGAAACGCTCGCCCAGCAATCGTGGTTGGTGGTTCCGCTCTATAACGAGGGGCAAGTCATCCGCGAGGTCATGACGGAAGCGAAGCGCACGTTTCCAAATATTGTCTGTGTCAATGATGGCTCGCAAGACGACTCGGCTGCCGAAGCCGTAGCGGCTGGTGTCGACCTGGTGGAACATCCCATCAATATGGGGCAGGGCGCAGCACTGCGTACCGGGCTTGACTATGCACTGGCGCAGCCTGGTGCAAAGTATTTCGTGACTTTTGACTCGGACGGGCAGCACCGGGTTGAAGATGCACAGCGGATGATCGTGCGTTTGGCGCGAGAGCCGCTTGACATTGTGATTGGCTCGCGCTTCTTGGACGGTCGAACGAAACCCGGAGCGCTCAAACGTATCGTGCTGAAACTCGCTGTCGTGTTCCAGCGGCTCACTACCAGCGTAAAACTTACCGATGCGCACAACGGGCTGCGAGCGATGAACCGGAACGCTGCCGAATCGATTGCCATCAATCAGAACCGTATGGCGCACGCATCCGAGATCGTCAGTGAAATCGGGCTCAACAAACTCCGATACGCAGAAGAGCCTGTGCACATTCTTTACACCGACTACTCGCGCGCTAAAGGGCAGTCGCTCTGGAACTCGGTCAATATTCTGGCCGACCTGATGTTTAAATAGATCGGCCGCGACACGGAGATAACAAGCTCATGGAACAACAGCTCATTATCAAGATCGCTCTTATCGCGGTGCTGGTGCTCGCCGCATGCGTCCTGATTTTGCCGGGGCGCGGCGCACGCGGTCAGGCGATCCGTCGACTGATGGTGTTGTTGACGATCACGCTGGGGATTGTTGCAGTTGCGTTCCCCAACCTGACGCAGGTGGTAGCTGACTGGTTTGGGGTTGGGCGTGGCACCGATCTTGTGCTCTATCTGTTGATCGTCGTCTTCATCGCCTATGTGGTGTCGAGCTCTGCTCATTCGCGTAAGACCGACCGCACACTCACAGTGTTGGCGAGAAAAGTCGCACTGACAGAAGCTGAATTGCGAAAAACCGGTGTGCTGCGCGCCGATGCCACCATCGTGAGCGGGCAAGAGACGATTTTCACCCCGCCCGAAGGAGGGTCGGACAGCCACTAGGTCAGCTCAGATGCTTGCGCACGATGATGGCGCTCTGCATCAACAAACACCGTAAACCTCGAAGGAGTTGTAGTGTCGGTTCTTGTCACGGGCGGAGCTGGATATATTGGGTCGCATGTCGTTGACCTCCTCCGTCAGCGAGGCGAAGATCTAGTCATCGTGGATGACCTGGTCACTGGAGTGGTTGAGCGAATAAATGACTTGCCGCTGCTTCAGATTAATTTGGCGGATACAAGCGCTACTCCAAAGCTCGAGCAGTTCATGCGTGACCATGCTGTTGATTCGGTAATTCATTTCGCTGGACGTAAACAGGTTGCGGAATCGGTCGCTGAACCGGCTCGGTACTATCGCGACAATGTTGGCGGAATGGCCAACCTGATGCTTGCTATGGAGGCGGCTGCGGTCGACACTATGGTGTTCTCTTCCTCGGCCGCTGTATACGGTGAGCCGACGACAAATCCGGTGAAAGAAGACACCGCAACTCATCCCATCAACCCTTACGGTCAAACGAAACTAATTGGGGAGCAGCTACTCAAAGATGCACGGGCTGCTGGATGGCTGCAGGCGGTTGGTCTGCGCTATTTCAATGTGGCCGGGGCCGCAACGCCGTTGCTCAGTGAACGGCACGCATTGAACTTGATCCCGATGGTGATCGAGCGGGTATTGGCCGGACGCGCACCCCGCGTTTTCGGAAACGACTATCCGAGTAGGGACGGTACTTGTATCCGCGACTTCGTTCACGTGATCGATTTGGCTGAGGCACATCTGGTTGCACTCGATCAGTTGCGATCCGGCCAGCCCGCATCGGATGTTTACAATGTCGGGACAGGTCGCGGGGCATCGGTGCTCGAGGTTATCGACGCGATCGGGAAGGCTGCTGGTCGTGACCTTGTGCCCGAAATTGCGCCCCGCAGGGACGGTGACCCGGTGGCGGTGGTGGCAGATGTTTCTCGCATCGAGGCTGAGCTCGGTTGGAAATCACGGTTGGAAGTCACCGACATGGTTGAATCAGCCTGGGATTCTTGGCTCGCCACGCACTAGCCACCTGGCGCCACCGCGCCCCGAATGAGGGAAGAGCTACTATTCGAAACCTCGCGATTGCGACCGTCTTTGCTGGCGTCGCTGGTTATGTCGTCATCCTGCTTGCAACACTGACGCTGGGCGCGCAGAACTTCGATGTGTTCAATGTGTTTTGGGCGGCGTTTTTCACGCTTTCGGGCATTGTTCAGGGTTTGATGCATGAAACCACACGCAGTGTCGGCGCCGCTGACGTCAGCTCTGTCATGACTTCGCCGATGAATGGCGCGGGTCAGTCTGGTGGAGGGTCAGTTACCGTTCGCTCTGATGCAGCAGATACACCTAATCGTGCCAAACCGATTCGAGTTGCTGGATGGTTCGCAGCGGGGTGGGCGCTACTGGTTGGTGCTACTTCGCCATTGTGGGCGGCCGCCATGTTTCCGGCGGGCCACTCGGCAATTGTCACGGTTCTGTTGACTGTGTCGGTCTGTGGTTTTGCTCTGCAATCGGCGGTGGGCGGCCTGCTCAGTGGCAGGGAACAGTGGAATAGTTATGCCCTCATAGTTGGGGGTGAAGCTCTGCTGCGGCTGGTGGCGGGATGTGTTGCCTACATAGTTGGCGGTGGCACAGTGGCTTTTTATTTCGTGACAGTTGCGGGCATCGTAACCACGCCACTTTTGCTGCTACTACCTCGAGTCCGTGCGCCGCTGGCACTTGTTGCTGATGTGAGCCCGCGCGAGTTCGTGCGTCATACATTGCAAGCAATGGCTGCGGCATCCGCAGCTACAGTACTCGTGGTCGGTTTCCCGGTATTGGTGCGGCTTACACATCCTGACGCTAGCTCGCTGTTGAGCTCAAATCTCTTGCTCGCGGTGCTTCTCACTCGAGCCCCTATTCTGGTGCCGTTGCAGGCGTTTCAGAATGCAATTGTTGTTTATTTTGTTAAACGTAAGTCGCGCGGCCGGCGAGCGTTATTTGTTCCTGTTGCCACAATAATCACGATTGGCTTTGTGGGCGGGGGCGCAGCCTGGCTGGTGGGGCCGTGCCTGTTTTCGCTGATGGGCGATGGGTTTGCAATTTCGGGCGAGCTGCTGGCTCTCTTAACCATCGCAAGCTCGTTCACCGGAACTCTGTTCGTGACTGGAGCAGCGACACTCGCGATGGGGCACCACAACCATTACCTCTTGGGCTGGTGGATCGCTATCGCGACGGTGATCATCACACTCGTCTTAGTTCAGGGTCTGGTGCAGGCCACAACGATCGCGCTGCTGGTTGGGCCGGCACTCGGTGCGATCTGGCATGGTGCTGTTGGGATGCGGACAGCCAGAAGAGTTTCCACTGGCAACTAATTGTCGGGGCTGTCGCCATATGGGTTTACCGGCCACCAGGGCACTCTGGGGGATATTTGGTCGGCGAACTCGCCGGCCAGTGTGTAGACGAAGGTTTTTGTTAGATGGTTGTCGTCGAGGTAGGTCACCACACCACCAAGCGCGGGCGGGCAGACGTTGTCTGGGCAAATATCGGGATTGAGATCCACCCATAAGGCGCCGGACAACTCGAAGGTTTGCTGAAGCTCTTCATCTTCAGAATATGTGTAGTCGAACTGGCAAGCTGGATCGTCCCAGCCGTATCGTGCGGCGCACGAAAGCGGTGAGGTTTCGAACCGAGGATTGTCGCGGACGACTACAACAACGGTCTCAGGTGAAACTTCCTTGATCCACTCGACCCAACCAGGCATAAGGTCTAAGAGAGTCTCCCCATCAGTAGAAGACTTCGTTCCCAAGATCACGACCATGTCTGGTTGTTCGGAGACGATGAAGTCCTCTGCATTCCGCCACAGCTCGCTACACTCGGGATAGTCGGGCATGAAAGATGGGCTGTAGTTGCAGTCGGTCGCAATTTGTGTGCGAACACGCCAGTCACCCTGGTTCCCTGCGGTGAGGTCGAAAAGCGCGTGGAGCTGGGCGATGTGAGAGTTGCCGACGAGCAGTATAGACCGTTCCGCAGCGCTCGAACCGGACCCTGAATCCGTGCAGAGACCTACATCAATATCGACGCAGTTGGAAGAAACAATTCCCCAGTCGTTATTCGAATCAGTACCTGCCGGTAGGAATTCGGGCAAGTCAGGCACGTTTCCTGGCGCATTTGCGCCCAAACGTGAGTAATCTGCTTGTTCGATCGCAGCGTGGTAAGCGGCTACAGCTCGCGTCGAGTAGGTAGCCGCTGCGCTTATTGCTGTGGCTCCGATCAGCGCCGAAGCAACAACGACCACCAAGCTGCGCAGTTGTATTCTCGGTCGCCTCCGGTTCGTCACCGTTTTGCCTCGTTTTGACCAGGTTGCAGTTGGTCGTTCAACAATGTGTACAAGAACTACGCTCACAACCGCGGAGATGAGCAGTGTCAGGGTGCCAAGGCGGATTCCTGCCTCTGGTGTTGAGTTGATTCGCAGGGTGTAGACCAGCACCGGCCAGTGCACGAGGTAGAGGGCAAAGGTATAACCGCTGATCCGTTCAAGCACCCTCGACGCGAGGAACCGGTCGGGTCCGAAACGAGTGGGCGTGGCATCGGCCGAAAGAATGATGAGGGATGCCGAGACTACCGGCCAGAGAGCAGCGTAACCCGGAAAGGTCGACTCGACCGGCAACAGAAAGCCGCAAGAAACCACACCAAGAAGACCTATCCAACCCATTACACTTCGAAGCCACAGCGGCAGATTGATCCAAGGCTGGACGAGTGCGAGGAGTGAACCCGCAGCGAATTCCCATAGCCGGGCTGCGGTGTCAAAGTAGGCCAGCGACTGGTCAGCTTCCGTGTACCAGACTGACCAAGCCAGCGATCCAGCAAAAATCAGGCTGAAAATCACAAGTAGCATCCACCGGATGGATGCCTTCAGGCCACGTGCGATTCGTTCTACGAGGAAGTGCACAACGGCCCAGATCACGAATACTTGCCCCTGAATCGCGAGCGACCAGTAGTGCTGATATGGGGTGGCAAGAGAACGGTCTGCCGCAAAATAGTCGGCTGTCTGAGCCTGTAGACGGAAGTTTTCTGTGTAGGAAAGGGCAGCGGTTGCATCGCCGGTCAGCTCGGGCCAGGCAGTCACTCTGGTCAGCAAAAAAGCGGCGACGAGTGTGAGCAATGCAACGGCGTAGGAGAGCGGCATCAACCGTGCGAATTTGCGAATTAGGAATGAAACGGGTCGAGTCAGGTTGCCGACCTCGGCGCGGGCTGTGAGCGAGCGAGTCATCAGGTAAGCCGAGATGAGCAAAAAGATGTCCACGCCGCCAGAGACCCGGGAGAACCAAACGTGGAAGGTAGCGACCAGCAAGAGCGCAATCGTGCGGAGCCCCTGGATCTCAGGTACGAAGCCAGTCCTCAGGTTTGAAACTGAGGGCTTCGCCGAGCGATTCTTTTGTGTGCCGATGACGATAGACCTCCTGTTTGCGTATGGAGTGTCACCCGCTCAGATCGAGCGCAAGTTATTGCGTCAAGCGCCCCCGGTACACGTGCGGATCACTATATCGCAACTTGTGATGGGGACACCAGGCTAGCGATATGCATGCTGACTGTGAGGTAGGAGGTTGTCAACGCGGGCCCGGCCAATACCATGAACGAGTAACCGCACTAGACTCCCATAGGAACTGGAACGGCCAGGCTGGCAAAGAACTCCTGACTCGAACCAAAAGAATACCGACGAGGAAGGTGACGGCAACTGTGAGCTCGAGCTCCGCCACATTTGTGTCACAGCTGATGGATAGCATTAGACAGTTTTTTGCCCGCCCGATGGTCACCCTTCGGGGGCCCTATTGGATGCTGGCAGCACTTGCCATGATGTTCGTAGCGGCCGCTGTGTCCCGCCATGATGGTGTCACCTCTGTATACGACGAAATTACCTATCTCGACTGGGTATTGAGTCTGCCAGGCAATGCGATTGCTCAAACTGGTGAACCGTTCTCGTTGCAGGGGCGTGAACTCTTCGCCTGCCAGGGGGTGATGTATTTCGGCACCACTGGTCCACCCTGCGGTAGCGACTACAGCAACCTACTGGAATTTCCTCAGCAGGGGATCAGCACCGCAGATGCATATACTCCGTTGTTCTTCTGGCCGGTGTGGGCTTTCGCAAAGGTCGTGACCCTGTTCGGACCGGATCTTGTCTACGGCGCGCGTTTGGCTATGATGATGTGGCTCGTGCCGACAGTCCTTGTCATGTTCGCGGTGATGCGCCGAATGAGAGTTCATGACGGAATCAGCATGGCGACCGTTGCCCTATTTATTTCGTCACCATTTGCATGGTGGTCATACACATATCTGTCGACTGATGCGAGTGTTCCGCTCATCGGCGCGCTTGCGCTGCTAATTGCCGTGCGCTTTTTACAAGACGCGGGTTCATTGTGGTGGCTCGTGCCACTGGCGGTGGTCGGACAGCTGTTGAAAGTGACTTCTTTCTTGGGGATCTTGTTGCCTGTGATCGCGCTCGCGCTCGTTTGGGGTGCGCAACTGTTTGTGCGCAAGACCGGAAAAAGCTTCGCGTCTCAGTCTGGCGGAGAACGAACGTTAACGTTCTCGGACTGGTTCCTGCCAGCGCTCACCTCGGGTATAGCGTTAGCAGCGACGCAACTCGGGTGGACCTATGTGCGTCAGATGTTGGCGGTTGGCGAGCCTCCAAATCAGTGGCTGACCCTCCCTCGTGGAATGACCGGAGAGATGCTTTTCCAGTCGATTAATTTTCTGTGGATGGGTGTCGTGGCGCGACCCATGCAGAGCTACGGCAACGCAACGTGGAACGTGCCGACCACGTATGGGATGCTGCTGACATTCCTTGTCATTGCAGGAGTGATTGGTATGTTGCTGAGCCGCCCCGCATCAACGACAGAGTTTGGTTTGGCGTGGGCGACCGGCATTGCGGCTGTGACGTTTGGACCGCTGCTTTTCGGAGTTCTTCTGGTGTTGGCAGAACCGTTCAGCATGCCTGGCCGCTACGGCGCTGCGCTCTTGCCTGCTTTCTTCCTAATGGTGGCACTTGCGGTGCGATGGCCCGGTGGACGGTTACTGCTCGTTGGCGCGAGCGTGCCGGCCACCGCATATGCCCTGTTACGTGGATTAAACTACGCGTAGAGCACTGAGTGCTCGTTTGGCAGCGGTCAGAGGGAGGTCTTAGGTCAGGATGCGCGAAGCTACCAGATTCCCAGCAGGATGAAAGCGGCCAAAGCTAGTTGATCCCGGCGGCGGCGACGGAACAAGGACGCTCTGCGTGCGAGCTGTAAACGGCTCGTGAAGTCTCGACGACCGACTCTTTCTTGAAGCCATTGCAACCGCTGGGCTTGTTTGCCCCGAGAGATAGGGGCGACCGCGCTCGTTACCGCAGCGGTGTCGCGTCGATGATTACCATTAGCGATTTGGGCGAATCTTGCCCAGTGTTGACGCCAACCCTGATTCGCGCCGAGCACGTTCTTTTCGTGCTGTCGATAACGAACTGAAGGTTCACCATCGATAAACCACCGTCCGTTGCGAGCTCGAATAAGTGCGTAGATGCACCAGTCATGTGAAGGCACTTGAGAAGCAGTCGAGCTGGGGTCGAGCAATGTAGCGCGAATGAACGCGTAGCTCCCGGAGCGCAGTAAGAATGTTGAGCCGGGCCCCCCTGACTCAAACGCATAATCAAGAAGCCGCTGCGACTGGTTCTTTACAATGAGTTGGGTTTTGCCGCTTGCGTCAAAGGTCATGACGTTTGACGAGACCGCATCAAAGCGGCCGAGGTCGGGGTTCGGCCCAGTACCGGTGAGTAGTTCGAAGTGGCGGCGCAGTTTCCAGGGTTCCCAAATGTCGTCTTGGTCGCAAAAAGCAACTGCATCGAAGCCGTCCACGTCGGTGTCACGGATAAGCCGATAAAAGTTTTTCCCGGCGGAACCGAACTCTCCCGGTTCCAAGATCTGCAGGCGTCGGTCTGATTCAGCCATGCTGCGGATGATTGCGAGGGTGTCATCTTGAGATGCATCGTCCGAAACAAACACGGTTACATCGACAGCATCCTGCGCGAGCACGGACGAGATTTGCTCTGCGACGTACTCTTCGCCGTTGTGCGTTGCGAGGAGCACGGCAATGGATGGGTTGCAAGGCAAAGGTCTTCTCCAATATCTATGAGTCGGCATCATCGTAGCGCGAAAGCGCATATGGGCCCCGTAAAGTAGAGGTCATGGATATCCGCGAACTGAGCATTGCAGGTAGCTTCGAGATCACACCGAAGCAGTTCCCCGACGACCGAGGAATCTTCCTCGAGTACTACCGATTCGACAAACTCGCTGAGGCAGTGGGGCACCCCCTCGACCTCAAGCAGGCCAACACCTCGGTGTCGAAGCGCGGCACGGTCCGCGGCATCCACTTCGCGGATGTGCCGCCGAGCCAGGCGAAGTACGTTACCTGCACCCGCGGCGCGGTGATCGACTTTGTGATCGACATCCGCGTCGGTTCGCCCACATTCGGCCAATGGGACCAGGTGCGACTCGATGACGTAGACCGTCGCGCCATCTACATCCCCGAGGGCCTCGGCCACTGCTTCGTCGCGCTCGAGGATGAATCGACCGTCAGCTATCTCTGTTCGGCCACCTACGCGCCCGGCCGCGAACACGGCGTGAACCCGCTGTGCAAAACCGTCGGGCTCGATCTGCAGTTGCCCGAAGACGAGCTGCTGCTCTCACCCAAAGACACTGAGGCGCCGGGCCTGCTTAAAGCGAAGGAGCAGGGACTGTTGCCGAAGTATGAAGACTGCGTGGCGTTCTACAACGAGCTCAACGAAAAGGCAGGTGCGTAAGCATGAAGGGCATCATCCTCGCCGGTGGTTCGGGCACTCGACTCTGGCCGATCACCAAGGGCATCTCGAAGCAGCTCATGCCCATCTACGATAAGCCGATGATCTACTACCCGCTGTCGACCCTCATGATGGCCGATATTCGCGAGGTGCTGATCATCACCACACCCGAGTACAACTCGCAGTTCCGCGCGCTGTTCGGCGATGGCTCACATCTTGGCATGACGATCGAATATGCCGAGCAGCCCAGCCCAGACGGACTCGCACAGGCGTTCATCATTGGCGAAGAGTTCATCGGCGACTCGGGATGCGCGCTCGTGCTCGGCGACAATATCTTCCACGGCACCGGCCTCGGATCGTCGCTGCGCGCCCACGGAGAGATCAATGGCGGGCTCATTTTTGCCTACCAGGTGGCCGACCCAACCGCATACGGCGTCGTCGAATTCGACGAGAACATGAAGGCCCTGTCAATCGAAGAAAAGCCCAAGCAGCCGAAGTCGAACTACGCAGTGCCAGGACTTTACTTCTACGACAACGACGTCATCGAAATCGCAAAGAGCGTCAAGCCATCGGCACGGGGCGAACTCGAGATCTCCTCGGTGAACTCGGCCTATCTCGACGCAGGCAAACTGCAGGTGCACGTGCTCGATCGCGGTACTGCCTGGCTCGACACCGGAACCTTCGAGTCGATGATGCAAGCATCCGAGTACGTCAAGGTGATTGAAGACCGTCAGGGTCTCAAGATCGGTTGCATCGAAGAAATTGCTTGGCGTGCCGGATGGATTGACGACGAGCAGCTCGCTCGACTCGGAGAACCCCTGAAAAAGTCGGGCTACGGTCGCTACATCCAGCGACTGCTCGACCAGGCGTAGTCGGCATAGGGCGCAAGCACAAACTCGATCTTCCAGTCGAGATTCTCGCACGGGAACCCCTTCCCCGGTATGGTGAAATCACTAGTGAGCGCACTCTGCCGAAAGGACTGGCTAGTGGTGGACCGAAAACTGCGACGAGGTCTTTTCTGGAGCATTCGTGGTCTGGTGGCGATTTCGCTGCTTGCGACTGTGTTTGTTTCTGTCGGCGGGTCTAACGCGCACGCAGCGCTGATTACGCGACAAGAACTATCGGGAAACGACCGTTTTGAGACCGCCGCCGTAGTCGCGCAACAAGTAAGGCCAGAGACTGGGGGCACAGTCATCATCGCGACTGGTCGGAATTATCCGGATGCGTTGGCTGCGGGTCCGGTCGCTGCCAAGCTTGATGCACCAATCTTGCTGACGTATGGAACGTATGTTCCAGAAACGACGGTCAATGCGGTGAAACGTCAGCGACCTGCCCGGGTCATTGTCGTTGGCGGTGAGCCTGCTGTACCCGAGTCGGTAGTATCCAAGCTAAAGACGTTGACTCCTTCAGCAGCGTTTGTGCGGTATGCCGGCCCAGATCGGCACGCGACAGCAGCTGTCCTCGCTAAGACCTTTTTCCCGGATGCTTCGACAGCGTTCGTCGCGACGGGATGGAATTTTCCTGATGCGCTCTCGGCCGGCGCGGCGGGCGCTTCGACAGGTGCGCCAGTATTACTAGGGAACAAGTCAGGGCTCACTTCGCCCACCTGGGACGCACTATCAGCGCTTCCGATTGGCACGTACTATCTAATTGGTGGTTCAAATGTGCTTGGCCACGACACTCCACCAACGGCTTTGGCTAATGCGGCGATGAAACGGCTTTCGGGCGAGGATCGGTTCGCAACCAATGCTGCGGTTCTTCAGCAGTTCTTCACGGGCACCGGAAACGAAATTGTGGTGGCTTCGGCTCGGAATTTTCCTGACGCGCTGGTTGCTGCACCTCTCGAGCGGCCCTTGGTACTTGCAATGCCGTCGTGTACTGGCGGCGCTTCAGCAACATTTGCCTTGAAGTACTTGGGACTTAATCCTGTCTTGAATCAACCTACAACGCCAAAAGTGACACGTGTCGGCTCAGGGCTGGCCAGTGACGCCGGTCTCCGGACATGTAAACCCTCGACAGCACACGAGTGGTACCAGGTGCGGCCAGCGCGGGTTGCTGGGGACGACGTCAGCGCAATGTTTGTGGCTGACTTTCTCAAGCGCTACAACGAAATTGCGGTCGAGAACGGACTGCATACGCTGACTCCGGATCAGGTCCATGTGGGGCTGGACGATTTCTCAGCGCTCGCGCAGCGCCATGCTGATGCTAAGGGCGCACTTCCGCCGCACGACGGCATGATTCTTTTCAATGAAGTTGCCTTTGGCAATGGCAGGCAGCTTGAGCACTATTGGGATTTGGATGGTGCGTATGTTGCAGAATCCTGGTGGGATTCAGCTCCGCATCGCGACATTCTGTACCAGCCAAGTAATGGTGGTGTACGAAATGCTGATGAGGTGCTCATCATAAATTTCGTATGGACGAGCTCTGGACACGGCGGTTGGGACGGACATTTTGACGCTCGTGCAACCTGGGGATGGCGAAGCTATTTCAAAGTTGAGGGGCACACTGTCGCGTCACAGGACGTAGACCTATCACTCCGCGACTACACGCCTCCATCTCCGAAACCGGGAGCGACCTATAACCCAGGCTCTCGATATCATGGCAACTTCTACACGGACCCGAAACTTTATCGGGCATATGAGTCTGGAAAACCGTTTGGGCCCTGGCCCTAACGGTTAGCTCCAGACAAAGCACGCCTTTGTCATTGGGCAAATTGGTTAAACCTTGTTCGATCAGGGGGTTACTGTCACACATTGACTCGCTAATTGCGAATCTTGCGACGCTCTTCTGCCAGGGGGAGCGGGTAACGGTCGTTCAGCGAAGTCCAGAAGGCTACCTTGTCCCAAATGAGCGGCCCGTACTGGTTAGTTTCGTGAAGGACAAACTCGACCGGAAGCGTGATACCGGTCAGCGACCAGCCTCTCGCGGCGGCGTAGCGGCTCATCCACGCGTCCTCGATGAAGAGCCCGAGTTCTGGTAGCTCGGTGAAAAAAGAGTCATCGGCGATGATTTCGAGGTCACAAACGCAGCCACCAGTCGCCGTGTAGTCGGCAACCTCACCATTGACCGCACGCTCGCGTTGCCAATAGTCATCCGGGTTGACTCGCCAGGCCCAGATGCTGGAGATCCGGTGCTTACCTCCATTTGCCAAGAGTCTTGAGAGAGCATCGTTTGGCAGCACTTCATCATCATCGAGCATGATGAAGTTTCCTCGTGCGCCGTCATTCCATAGCTGGCGGGCAATGATGAAACGGCCGATACCTCGAATGTTATGCGGGCTGTGAATTAGTTCCACACTCTCGAGGGCTCCGGTGCCCTCGAACGCCTGGATGCGCTCGCGATACCACTGGTGATCGGCATCATTGTTGTTCCAGAACACCAACCGGAGTGGCGTTGGTAAGTTGATTTGACGATCGAGTTGTTCGAGAATCGCGTCAATCTGACCGGGTCGGTTCCAAAGGCACATGATGATCGGTAGCGACTCATTTTTCGGCTCGCCGTGGAGTACTTCAGCCTTCGGGGGGTTCTGCCAGAGTTCTTGAAAACGTGCGAAAGCGACCGCTCGAGCTCGACTCCGCGATAGGTTCTCGAGTTCGGTGGACTGCCACAGCTCTGCCACACGCTCAGCAGTCGAATTGTTGTTGTCACTGTCGAGGTGACGCGCCATCTGCCGTAGCTGATGTGCGGGCTTGTCAGCCAGGCTCTTTATTTTCACAGTGGAAGCTGCCAGCAGTCGCTTGGCTCTGGTGAGGCGTTCTTGCCAGCCATAGCGTGGGGTCGTAACGCGTGCTGCCGCCCGGACGAGCCGGTCCTGGAGGAGTCGTTCTACGTACTCCGTGAGAGACTGCACCGTTGCGTTCGCTGCGCCGAGTTTTTCTCGGAGCGCATGGGTCTCTGCCGCATGGGCATCGGTCATCGCATTGCTTGTGGCTTCGAACTCTGCCGCAAGTTCTTTCTGTTCGGCTTGCAACGCTTCATGCTGCATGAGCAGAGAATAGAAGTCGTTCCGGCTGTAGGCCAGCTCCGCACGCGCTTCTGACTCACGAACGAGCCAAGGACCAAGCTTCTTGAAAAGAGACAGGTCGTCGCTGACACCAGGCAACGGACTGCCGGGTTGCAACGCTTCCGATACCAGCTCGGGAATGAGCGCAGTCCTCTCTTCGAGAAGCTTTGACAGCGCCCTGACAACCCTGTCGTCATAGGCAAATCCAACAGTCGCATCATCAACAACATGGCGGGCAACAAACATCGGTCGCAAGACGCCTTCCCGAAGCCAGCGTGCATCACGCATCCCATGATGGCGTGGCGACGGGGTGAGACCTGAGCGGTCGTAAGCCGCTGCAGTGTTCCGAACGCGCTCCTGATAGCGCGACCACTGTCGATAGGGGAGGTGAAGCACTTCCAAGGTTGCCTCTGTAGGGACTGCTTCGGCAAGCGGTAGCGAAGTTCCGTGGTTGCCTTGCTGAATCGTCACATGAGCCGAGCCTCGATGCACACAGTCATGCGTCGGTTGAGCATGGAGTCCTACTGTTCGAAGTGCCTCGTCATCGCGCTCGTCGCGCCAAGTGTGAGTCGGGATTACAGAACCTGACTCAATTGGTTCACCCACCAGATTACGAACGCTGACGTTATAGCTCTGAACATCTTCGGGTACGGCGGCAAGTGCTTCGGCGATTGTCCCACCTGACCTTGCAAACCAAAACTCATCGGCATCCGCATTGATCACCCAGGCAGCCCCGTGCTCGGTAAAGGCTCGGCGTGCCATAGAGGTGACAACTTCGGCTTGCTGCTTCTCAACACGAGGATCATCGTGAAGTTCTACGACGCCGATCTCGGCGTATTGTGCCAGGATTTCACGAGTACCATCACTCGAAGCATTGTCGGTAGCAATAATGAGATCGACACCTTGAGCGATATGGTGCTCGACCATTGCGGCGATGATGTCCGCCTCGTCGCGGACCATGAGGGTCATGACAATCGGCATCTTCGCAGTCATGGTGCTCCTTAGATCAGGTTTGCTGTTGCAGCGGTATAGTGCGTTCCGGCACTCCGCTCGTCAGTGCTGGCTCGAACGGGCGATTGATCATCGAGTCTCGTGATTTCGAGTTGCGTCTCGTCATACAGCGCCGCGCTGAAGGTGTACTCACCCTGCGGCAACGACAACGTTGGCAATTCGATTTGGAGAGTGTGTCGACCCGCAGGAAGCGATGTTCCCTTAAGGCCCGCACGATCGGTCGACGTCATCAGCACCATTTGCTTGATGCTGTTGGTCACTGACAGTCCGAGATTCCAGGTGGGGAATTCACGAGTCGTCTCGATCTCGAGTTCGATACGCACCGAGTCTCCCGGGCGCAGCGGCGACTGTGAAGGGATGGCACGCAGCGAGAGGATTTCACCGGTTGCACGTCGTTTCGCTTCAGCCGAGTCGCGGGCCTTTTCTTTCTCAAGACGCTCGAGCACGGCACTTGCTTCTTCAATTGAGCGGAAGCCTTGCCGGAGGATCGCTACCGCGTCCTCGGGGTTGCCGTCGTAGACAACATTTCCATGGCCAAGAACGAGTGCCCGGGTGCAGAAGTCAGTCACCTGTGAGAGGTTGTGGGTCACCATGATGATGGTGCGCCCTTCCTCCTGGAACTCGCGAATCTTGTCGAGGCATTTGTTTTGGAAGGGTTCGTCGCCCACGGCCAACACCTCGTCAACCAGAAGAATGTCGGGATCGCAGTGCACTGCGACCGCGAAAGCCAGGCGGACATACATGCCCGATGAATAGAACTTCACCTGCGTGTCGATGAACTTCTCGATCCCAGAGAACGCAACGATATCGTCGAAACACCGCTCTGTTTCTTCGACGCTCATTCCCAGAATTGCCGCGTTGAGAAACACGTTTTCGCGACCGGTCAAGTCTTGATGGAACCCCGCTCCCAGCTCGAGCAGAGCCGCGATACGGCCGCGGTGCAACACCCGGCCACTCGAAGGCGCCAAGATACCGCCGATCACTTTGAGCAAGGTTGACTTGCCCGATCCATTGGGACCTATCAGCCCAATGGTGTTACCGGCATGGATGTCGATCGAGAGATTGCGAAGGGCCCAAAAGTCTTCAGCGTGCTCGCGGGTGCGGCGAGGGTGCAGCAGCCGATCTTTGATGGATTTGTCTTGGTGGATGACAAAGCGCTTTGAGACATCCTGTACAGAGATGACCGTCGGTGGGGCTGGGGTAGCGGCAGTGGCACTGGTCATTTGTGGTTACAGCTCCTGGGCGAAGTTGCCCTGTAGACGGTTAAACAGGCGCTGAGCCGCAATGAATGCGATCAGGCCGAGAACAGCAGCAATTACCATTCGCAGCATCAGGTGCTCAGGGAACGGCACCCCTTCGAGATAGGGCGGGATTCCTGCCACACCTGGAGCCCAAAATGCTGCTTGAAAGCCCATCACTCCGAGAGTGAGTGGGTTGGCGAGATATACGTCGACAAGCCATGACGGCAGGCCGAACTCACCGAATGCAGTGCCGACGAACTGCCAGAAATAAACGATTGGTGAGGTCCACATCAGCAGCATCACGATGACCTCAACCAAGTATTGGATGTCTCTTAGGAACACGTTGAGTGCCGACATAGCGAGTCCGAGTGCCGCGCACCAGATGGCGACTACGACGATAGCTGCGATCGCGTAGAGGAAATGCCAGCCAAGCACAAAAGTACCGCTTAGCAGAGCGGCGCCGATCAGAACAAGCATCTGCAAGCCGAAGTTGAAAGCTGTGGAGCCCGCAGCGGCGAGTGGGAAGATTTCTCGAGGTAAATACACCTTCTTGATCAGGCCGGCATTCCCCACAATGGAGGCCGTCATCGTCATGATCATTTCGGAAGCGAGGCCGAAGAGCGTCAGGCCAGAGAAGATGAACACTGCAAACTCTGGAATAGAGCGTGCGGCACCCAAAAAGTGCCCCAGCACCAGGTAGTAGATGAGCAGCTGCGTTAGCGGGCGGATCAGCCCCCAAACGAAACCGAGTGCCGAGTCTTTATACCGTGCCTTGATCTCACGTCGAATGAGGAGATCAAGCAGCTCTCTGCGCTGCCATACGGCTTGGCCCGTGCGGAAAAAACCCACGAGAAAGCGGCCCGAGGTTCCGGTCTCCACCAACGGGAGCCTTGCCAAGCGAGCATTGCGCTCGCGATGAGGATTGGCAGCGTTCGAAGATGGTGTCATGACTCAATTCACTAGCAAATGGGCCCAGGAGATCTGGAGCGCGTGATTGAACTAGTCTAGCGAGGCAGGAGATATCTGCGTTGGGACGCTCCCAAACGATCCGGGCGTATGCTTTGAGTTTCGGAACCGTTGTGATCAACAGGAAGGTGAGTCGGATGGCAGAGAAGGCCGAGATTGACCGTCTTCGGGAGGAAGTGAAGTCACTACGGCTCCAGCGGAGCGAGCGCGATGCACGGATCAGTGAGCTCGAGGAGCGTGTCCGCCTCGAACGAGCTCAGGCGCACGACCTGCTGGTACAGCTCAATGACCTACGACGCTCTAAGTCGTGGCAGGTGACTGCGCCTCTGCGCACCGCGATGCGGCGGTTCCGATCATGACTCAACTTCGCAGCCTCTTCTATGAAACAATGCGGCCGCAGATTCGTTGGGAGGGGGGCACTCGGGTTCCTGCTTCTCCAGACAAAGTCGCCGTTGTCGCGCAGTATTCCACCACCGCGCGGGTTTCACGCTCGCTCGCTGCTCTGATTCAAGAGGTTACCGAAGCTGGTTACTTTGTGTTGCTAGTCAGTGCTTGCCCGGTGGATGCGCCTTTGGAATGGCCGGCCGACCTCGACCTCGAACGGGTTGCTGTACTGCGAAAACCCAATATTGGTTATGACTTCGGTAGCTGGGCGGTTGGCATCCAACATGTGCCTCAAGTGTTGAAGGCGAGGTTGTTGCTGCAGCTCAATGACTCGCTGGTGGGACCGCTGTGGTCGCTCGAACGAGTGCTGAATGACTTTGAGCAAACTCCTCATGACTGGTGGGGAATGGTGCGCAGCCACCAATTTGCGCCGCATATGCAGAGCTATTTCTTGGGTTTCAAACCGCAAGTGCTGCAGTCGCAACCCTTCCAAGACTTTTGGACGCGTGTATCTGTCCACGCTGACAAACATGAGATCATCAACCGCTATGAGGTGGGCTTCCAGAGACGGTTGTATAACGAAGGTTTCACCTCGGGGTGTTTCCTTGACAGCCGCGAAATTGTTGCCACCGGCGACAATCCGATGATTCAAGGCTGGCAGCAGGCACTCGAAGCCGGAGTTCCGTTTGTGAAGCGAGAGTTGTTGCTCAACTCGAACCTGATTCCCGGTGCTGACCGTGTGCCTCAGGTTCTCGAAGCAGAATATGACGTGCACTGGCGACAGTGGCTCCCATAGGCGCAGCACATGGGCTATGCAGTGCGCTAAATGACCAGGAAGGGTTTCATGCGGAAGATTACGAAGTCGGGAATCCAGCGTCGAGTCACGGCGGCACGCCGAATGATCGGCGACCGGATCGCTGGCCGCACTATCGCCGATGGTGGCGCCGGCTTCCCGGCAGCCTACGATCGCTACCTAGAACGCAACGAAGGGGCCCACTTTGTGGGATTTCCGTCGAAGTGGCGAGTCGATTTTCCTCCGTTTGAAAAACCGGCAGCTATCGGAGTTCACCTTCATGTCTACTACGCGGATCTGGTCGGCGAGATTTGTGAACAGCTCGCTCAGATTCCCGTCCCATTTGACCTTATTGTCACGGATGCATCAGGTACGAGTGTCACAGCAGATGACCTCGCTGCAGCCGGTGCAAAAAATGTTCGCGTGCTCGAAGTAGAGAACCATGGTCGGGACATTTGGCCGTTGATTCAGGTGGTGAACGCTGGCTACCTGGAGCCCTATGATCTCATCTTCAAGATTCATACCAAGAAGAGTGCTTGGCGCGAGGAGCACGCGACGCTCGCTGGTTCGGGGAACGAATGGAAGGAATCGTTCTACCGTGATCTCCTAGACAACAGCGAAAATATCACCGAGATCATCAACGAGTTCGTTACGAATCCGGCCGTCGGGGTAATCACCTCAAACGGGTCAATGGCCGGCGCTGAGCACTGGGGGAGCGATGAAGAGATTTTCGCACACCTGCTGTTGCGGCTGCAGCTCAGCTACAACCGGGAAGACCTGTGCTTCCCATCCGGGTCGATTTATTGGATCCGAGGCTTCGTGTTGCAGGGCCTGCGATCTCTCCGCCTGGATGCTGCAGACTTCGAATCTGAATCCGGACAAATCGACGGAACGACCGCACATGCAGTAGAGCGCATCATCGGACACCTCGCAATCGAGGCTGGCTACTCAATGCTTGAGCGGAATCAAGTGGATGCAGATAGCCTGCCGAGTGTCGATTCGCTTGCCGAGCAGCTCGCCAACCCGCAATGGCGAGCACGCTGTGTGTCGTTTTATCTGCCCCAGTTCCATCCTTTCGCCGAGAACAACGCTTGGTGGGGGAAGGGTTTCACCGAGTGGACCAACGTTAGTAAGGCGCGTCCCGTTTACCGCGGTCACAACCAGCCCCTGTTGCCCAGTGAGTTCGGGTTCTACGATCTTCGGCTTGATGAAATTCGTGAGCAGCAGACAGCGCTCGCGAAACAGTTTGGAGTACATGCCTTCATGTACTACTACTACTGGTTCTCTGGCAAGAAACTCATGGCGATGCCCATTGAACGACTCGTTGCGAGTGATATCGACCAGCCGTTCTGCATCATGTGGGCGAATGAGAACTGGACACGTCGCTGGGATGGAGACACGAAGAACGTCTTGATTGCTCAGGAATACGACAAGGTTCCTGCTGAGCAGTTCATCGAGGATGTTATGCCGTTACTCAAGGACGAACGGTATCTGCGTGTCGACGGGGCCGCGGTGCTCGCTGTGTATCGCATTGCTCAGATTCCGAACTACGCAGAGGTGATCGAGCATTGGCGGCGTCGCGCGCGTGAAGCTGGCGTAGGCGAGCTACACCTCATGTCGGTAGATGTTGGCGCAAACTTTGACGGGCTCAACCAGTCATACCTCGAGGCTGGTATTCAGGGAGCGCTTGCATTTGCTCCACACAACCACGAATACGTACATATCCCCCATGATGGGCTTGGTGTGGATCGGCGCTTCCGCGGCAATATCCTCAGTTACCAGGGTTCGTTGCGCGACGGCTTGAAGAAGATGACAGCGCTGCCTGAATCTGATTTTCCGGGCGCCATGGTTGCATTCGATAACACTGCGCGCCGCCAGTGGGAGCCTGACCTCTGGTATGGGTCTAACCCGTACACGTTTCGTCGCTGGTTGCGGGCATGTGTCGAGGCAGTTGCCCACCGAGATGAACAGCATCGCGTGGTTATTGTAAACGCATGGAACGAATGGGCTGAGGCGGCAGTGCTAGAGCCGACTCAGCGCTGGGGACGCACCTATCTCCAAGCCACACGTGCTGCGCTCATATAAGTCTCGCCGCTGTCACCGGTTGCCGGCTTTACGGCGATCGGGGACGGCAACTGACGCTTGAATAACCTGCCGAATTGGCTGCGTGCTGGGAAGCTCGTGTCGGTGTTGGCGTGAAGCGAATGCGATAAAACAGAGCAAGAACCAATAACCTTCCACAAGCAGCCGTGACTCGGTCGTTGACTGCACAACGAGTCCAATCGCGAGAATAAAGCCGAGCGCATGCGTTGCCGTTAGCGGCCCAGCCGTGGGGCGATCGATTGCCTGCCACCAAGCGCGAACAAGGGTTGCGAACACCACTAACGCAAAGAGTGCAACTCCGATGTGGCCGGTTTGCATCCACACATCGAGGAATGCGTTGTGCGCCTGCTGATGTGCTGTGGGACCCACAACCCCGAGGTCGTCGAACTGAGGGAGCCAAGGGGCCCAGTAGCTGATCCAGCCGTGCCCGGTTACCGGGCGCTCCGCGCCGAATTGGAGCACCGCACGCCAGATATCGCCGCGTCCGGACATATCCGATGAGCGATTCATCAACGCAAACACTTCTTCGTAGTTGCGCACTACCAAGACTGCCCCAGAAATGAGCACGGTGCCGACACCGGCATAGAGCGCCCAGCGCCAGCGGCGCTCTATTCGCCGTCCGGCAAAGACTAGTGCGGCACCAAGCAGCATAAAACCGAGGGTGACCAAGCTGGTTGCCGAGCGGGTGCGCCACAGGGTGTAGAAGGCGACGGCAAGAAAAGCGAGCCCGTAGCTCTTGCGTAGTCGTGCATCCAACAATTGTGTGACCGTGGTCGCAATCGCAAATAGGGTCACCATGGCGAGGAGGTTTCGGTTGCCCGGCAGTCCTTGGATGGCGCCGCCCTCAATGAGGTGTCCGTAGCTCCAGTACATCGTGGAGGGGAAGGCGGCCGTACTTTTTTGCGGCGCCCCACTGCCGAAGAAGAATTCGAGATCGTTGCCATAGAAGTAGGCGGGGGGAATGAGTCCGTCGCCGGTGAAAAGCGCGACGCCCAGTTCAAAAATCAGTGACCCAGCGACGATGGCCCGCAGCGCGGAGGCGAATGCTTGCAGGAACTCTTCGCGGGTAAGTAGGGCGGCTGTCGTGAAGCCGAGGCCAATGATTGTCAGCTGGATAAGCCATGCAATGCTGGTCTCGAGGCGGTACTCAGACCAGGTGATCGAGAGCCCGCACCATGCCGTAAAAAGCAGCAGGGGCGTTGGGGCGATAAGTGGTTGGAGCCACGACCGATTGCGGTAAAGCATGACAGCAGCGGTCACAATCAGAGCGAGTGCAACGAGGCCGTAGCCGGTCCAGGTGATGGTGTACCGGAGCAGATCTCCAGAGAAACCAACCAGCGTGAGGGCCATAAGTAGCCACATGGCCGGTGTAGTTCGCCGGGGAGTAGCTAGGGGTGCCTCAAAAACGCACCTGAAAAATGATGCGAGTCGAGCTGCCGGCGAGACCATAGCTGCCATTCTTTCAAACTTCGGCAGCCCGTGACGCCAAGTGAATTACAACGGTGTAACTATCTTGGAGGGCTGGAATATCCGTGATTGACCTCGGCGTGTCGGATCTTTTTCGTGACAAATGTGACGAGTGTGACTACTGTTGCAAATGTTATTTACCGTGACGACACGCCGAGTGTTGGAGGAATCATGACTAGTCAAGCCAGTTCGTCGGATAACGGGAGCCGCCTGCGCTGGCTGGTGCTCGGGTTGGGAGCCGTGACGCTGTCGCTCGCAGCTTGCACCGGTGCCGTCAGCGGTGGCGGCGAAACAACTGCAACCGCAACCACGACTCCGGCTGTGCCCACTGTCGCGCCGACCGCCGAGGTCGAGACCGAAAGCGCTCCAGCAACGGCTGAGTCGACCGACGCGGCATCGGGTGATGCAAACGTCATCGTGGTGGCTGCCGACTACGACGCTGACTCCGCCACTATCGAGGTGCGCTCGATCGTGACGAACCTCATTGCCGAAGGTACCTGCACGGTAACCGCCACAAGCCCCGAGGGCGAGGAGCTTACCGCCACGGTTGAGGCTCGCCCTGACGCACAAAGCACCGTGTGTCCGCTGGCAACCATCGAGGGCGTGACCAGCGAAGGCTGGAAGGTCCAGGTGGCCTTTGAAAGCCCCGAGGGCAATGGCGTCTCTGAAGCTGTGGTGGCGGAGGTGCGCCAGTGATTCGCCGTCTTCGACGACACATCGCGCTTGCTTGCGCTGGTGTACTGATTGCCGTCAGTGGGATCGTGCTAACCGCAAGCCAGCAAGACGCGCAGGCTGCCGATGCATCCAATTTTCGACCCGGTTATCTCATCAGCGACGAGAACTTCTACGACTCGGCCGCGATGTCGGTGTCGCAAATTCAAGACTTCTTGAATAAGCGTGGGTCAAACTGCACGGGTAATTGCCTCAAAGACAAACGCGTCGACACAGTGAGCAAAGCGGCCAACAGGTACTGCGGTGCCTATCAGGGCGCACGCGGTGAATCGGCCGCGCAGATCATCTCGAAGGTCGGTAAAACCTGCGGTATTTCACCCAAGGTGCTTCTCGTGATGCTCGAAAAAGAGACCTCGCTGGTCACCATGGATAACCCCGGCGAATGGCGCTACGAGCGGGCAATGGGCTACTACTGCCCGGACGACCCGAACCGTCCCGGATGGTGTAACCCCGAATATGCCGGCCTGCACAACCAGCTCTACCGGGCTGCCTGGCAGTTCAACCAGTACGCGGCAAACCGTGGCGACTATGCCTATGTAGCCGGACGCAATAACAGCATCCTCTACAACCCCGACCGCAGCTGTGGTGCGTCGACCGTCTACATCGAAAACCAGGCAACCGCTTCGCTATACATCTACACCCCGTACCAGCCCAACCAGGCCGCGCTGTCAAACCTCTACGGCACCGGTAACGGCTGCTCGAGCTACGGCAACCGCAACTTCTGGCGTCTCTACACCGACTGGTTTGGGTCGCCCACCGAAGCCCCTGGAAAATCTCCAATCGGTAACTTTGATTTGGCCGCAGCGGCATCGGATGGTGTTCGGATTCGCGGCTGGGCCGCAGACCCCGACGCGTGGAAAACCCCGCTTTATATGTGGGTCACTGTTAACGGTAAAGGGCAGCACGTGTACGCAAACAAATCGCGCCCGGATGTCGGTCGAGCCGTACCCAGTGCTGGAGCCAAACACGGCTTTGACACGGTGATTAAGACGCCAAGCGGCACCAACACGGTGTGCATTACCGCCCACAACCTCGGTGGTGGCGGACACAAGTCGCTCGGCTGCAAGTCGGTTTCGACCGGTAGGTCACCCGTTGGCAACTTCGATTCCATCGTCGCTACCGATGGCGGAGTGAGAATCCGTGGGTGGGCTGCTGATTTTGACGCCCCGAAACATCCGCTCTATATGTGGGTAACTGTTGACGGCAAGGGACAGCATATTCGAGCTAACAAGTCCCGGCCAGACGTCGGGCGAGTGCTTCCCTCGGTGGGCTCTGCCCACGGCTTTGATTCGACGCTTGCAGCTGGAACTGGCGCACACTCTGTGTGTGTGACAGCACACAATGTTGGTGGCGGAGCGCACAAGCGACTCGGCTGCAAGACCGTAACCGTGTCGCCGAAGTCAGGCAGCAAGTCAGCCTCGGCCAGCGTGTCGAGCAAGGCTTCGTCAACAGCTCGTGCGGCTAAGGTGGCAACGCCAGAGCGTGCCGCCCAAAAATCGACCGCACGCCAGCAGGCGCTCTCGGTGATTCCGCGCAGCGCAGCCGATGAGGCCGCAGCGAACGACGAGCAGGCCGAAGAGCGCTCGACCGAGGCACTCGGCGCTACGTCGGGAGAAATCTCGAGCGAATCGGCTGCGGCTGAAGAGCCTCAGGGCAACGAGGCAGCGTCTGAGCGGGTCGAGCCTGACGAGCCGGCTCCGGTCGAGGAAGACTCGGCCGAGGTCTCGGAGTCTGCTGATTCGAGCGAGCAGGCCGAGCCCGTACAGGATGAGTCGAAGGAAGCAGACTCAAGCGATCCGGCCGAGCCTGGCCGGTCTGAATCGAACGAGCAGCCCGACTCGACCACTGACTCCGCTGCGGCTGAAAACGCCGATCGCCCCGAAGCTGCCGCTCCGCAGCCGCTATCGGTGATCCCTGACGAGGACGCAGCCGAGGCGCCGAACTCGTCGTCGAGCGATGCATCCGAACTCGCCGCAACCGGCATGCAGCCGATGGCAACCCCGGTGCTCGCCGCACTCGGAGTGCTGCTGGTCAGCGCCGCGGCCCTGCTGGGGATGAAGGTGCTGCGTCGCGAGCCCTAGCGGTTAGCTATCGAAAATGAGCTGAGCAACCCCAAGCTCGGCACAGGTCAGACCCAAACGTGGAAACGCGTTTGGGTCTGACACTGTTTCTGACACGAGTAACGGGTAGAGTCACCAACGATGTTTGTACCGCTCGAGAACACACCGATGCGCTATGCCTGGGGCGCACGAGGCGCGATTAGTGACTACCTCGGAAACACCGGTGCCGTTCTCGAACCCGAAACAAGCGGCCCCGAAGCCCCAGTGCAGGCCGAACTCTGGCTCGGCGCACACCACGGCTCGCCCGCAAAAGTCACCAGCCCCGAACTTGTGGGCGGCCACACCGACCTGCGGCAGTGGATCCAAGCCGAACCCGAACGCGCGCTCGGCCAGTTCGCGGTCGGTCTCCGACGCGGCGAACCGGTGCGGCTGCCGTTCCTTCTCAAGGTGCTTGCCGCGGGCGAACCGCTCTCGCTGCAGGTGCATCCCGACCTCACCCGCGCGCGACGCGGATTCGCCGCCGAAAATGAGGCGGGCATCCCGCTCGACGACCCGAGTCGCAACTACCGCGACCCCTTCCACAAACCCGAACTGCTCATCGCACTCAGTGACACCATGACCGCGCTGGCAGGCTTCCGCAGCTTCGGTGAAGTGCGCGAGCTCGTGGCAGATATTGCCGAGCTCGCAGCCGAAGCTGGCACCGCATCCCAATTCGCGCCATTCGCAGAGCGCGTCGCCGAGCTCGACTCGGAAGCAGACCTACGCGAACTGGTGGCCTTCAACCTATCGAAATCTACCGAGGCAGTCGACGCGCTACCGGTGCTCTACCGGTGGGCCGAGGGTGACGGTAGGTGGCAACGCGAGCGGGCAACCGTGCGCGCCATCCGCCGCGCGCATCCCGGCGACGCCAGCGTATTGACAGCGCTGCTCATGAACCACGTCACACTGCACCGCGGTGAAGGTCTCTACATCCGTGCCGGTGTGCTGCACGCCTACGTGGAGGGTGTGGGTATTGAAATTATGGCGGCAAGCGACAATGTGCTGCGCGGCGGGCTCACTGCCAAACACATCGATGTCGACGAACTTATGGCGGCGCTCAGCTTCGCGCCCACGCCGCCGCCATATCTCAGCGCCGAGCAGCTCAACAACTTCGTCACCACTTTTGACCCCGTCGAGCCCGACTTCCGCCTGCAGCGAGTGCAGGGCGTGCGAGTCGACACAGAAATCAATGTCGTCGGCCCGAGCGTGCTGCTCAACCTGGGGCAGGCGGTCGAGATTACCGATGCGGCTGGCGAAACGACTACTCTCGCGCACGGCCAGGCAATTTTTGCCACTCCGGATGCGCCGCCACTGCGCGTCATCGGCACGGACGTTGATCTTGTGGTCGCGTCTACAGGTGTGGATGCGGGCGAGTCGCTGCCGCTCGATTAGGTTCAGGTGAGCGCTCGCCGTGCGACACGGCGGCGCACAGGCTGGGAAATCCCGCAAACTCTCAAGTTGTGGATTAGAGTTTCCGCCCCTGGCACTTGACGCAACCGGTCTTACACCGGTGTAATTACATTGGAGACACGAACAGTCCGTTCGTGGGAATGCGTTGGAGTTGTGATATGGCACAGGGTTTGAACCGACCGGTACCAGAAAACTGGTACGTCGATCCGCTGACGCTGGGCGTGCCCGGCACTCCCGACTACATCGGCGACGACAACCCGCTCTCGTGGCAGGCTGACGCGCTGTGTGCCCAAACCGACCCCGACGCGTTCTTCCCCGAAAAGGGTGGCTCAACCCGCAATGCCAAGTCGATCTGCCAGGCCTGCGCGGTGCGCGCCGAATGCCTGCAATACGCGCTCGATAACGACGAACGCTTCGGCATCTGGGGCGGCCTTTCAGAGCGCGAACGCCGCAAACTGCGTCGGCAGGCCTAATAGCGGAGCACAGCACCCTGTGCCGCGGGTTATCTCGACCACGCTTCCGGCTCGCCGCACAGAATGCCAGCCCGCCCGAAATCAATCACTAGCATTCTGCTAATGCGACCCAAAGTCACCGCAGTTGTCGTAGCTCGCGATGCTGCCTCCGCACTCGAACGCACCATACCCGCGCTCGAGTCGCAAACCGCGCCCATCGCGACATCAGTATTCGTGCATATCGACTCGCGTGACGACACCCTCGAAATCATGCGCGCTGCGCAGCCAACGATGCTGCTCACGGTCGCCCAAGACTCCTCGTTCGACAAAGCCGTCACCACGGCAGTCAGCGAACTCGACAAGATCGAACCGATCCGCGAAGCCGATACCGGCGCCGCGCATCCCGATGAATGGCTCTGGCTCATCAATGCCGGCGACGCCCCCGAACCAGACGCGCTCGCCGAACTCCTCGACACCGCCGAGCGAAACCCATCACTGGCGGTAACCGGCCCCAAACTGGTGTCGGCACAAGACCCCAGCCGACTCGTCGAATACGGGCAGTCAATCGTCCCCACCGGCGAATCAATCCGGCTGCACACCGACGCGCTCGACCAGGGACAGTACGAGTCATTCAGCGATGTGCTGGCAGTTGCCACCAACGGGATGCTCGTGCGCCGCGACGTGTGGAATGACCTGCAGGGTTTCGACCCCGGGCTGGAAGCCGTCGACGACTCACTCGACTTCTGTGTTCGCACCTGGCTCGCCGGAAACCGAGTGCTGCTCACCCCCGACGCGCGCGTTGAAACACTCGGCAGGGACGCTCCCGGTACCGCAAAATACGGGCGCCGCACGGGTGCTCAAGCCCGCCACCGGCTACGTCGCACCGCAACCCTGCACCGGCGACTGTCCTGGTCGGGCCCGCTCATGTTCTGGGTGTACTGGTTGCTGCTGCTTCCCGAAGTGCTCGTGCTCACGGTGCTCAACCTGCTGCGCAAACAGCCGGGCCGCATCCTGCCCGAACTGTTTGCCGCACTCAAAGTGTTTTTCGGTGGCACCCGCGCACTCAGTGCCCGACGCCAATTCGCGGCCACCAGCACACAACCCCTGTCGAGCCTCGACCGGCTCCGCATCTCAGCTCCCGAATGGCGCACCATGCGCGCCATCAAACGCGACGAGCAGCTCGCTCTCGCCCAGCAGGGTGGCGACCGCTACAACTTCATCACCGGAGGCGGCGGCTGGGTCGCGCTCATCACCGCGGTCGCCTCGGTAATCATGCTCTTCCCGCTGCTGCGCAGCAGCGTGCTCAGTGGCGGAGCGCTGCTGCCACTATCCGGCAGCATCGGCGAGCTTTGGGCCGCCACCGGTTATGGCCTGCGCGACACCGGCGGCGGCATCGGCGTGGCCGACCCGTTCCAATTCGTTCTCGCCGTGCTCGGCAGCCTCACCTTCTGGCAGCCAAGCCTGATCGTGGTCATCATCTGGTTCATCGCGCTGCCGCTAGCCGCAACGGGTGCCTGGTTCATTGCTGCGCGCTTTACTCGCCGCCCCTGGCTGCGCGCCTTTTTCGCTCTGGCCTGGGCCTGCTCGCCCACACTGCTCGGCGCGCTCGCCGACGGCCGCCTGCCCGCGGTGCTCGTGCACATCACCCTGCCTTGGTTTGCGTTCGCATTTTTTGCCGCGCGCTACCGCTGGGCCGCATCCGCAGCCGCATCCCTGCTTGGCGTTGTTATCGCAGCCAGTGCACCCTCACTCATTCCCGCACTGATCGTGCTTTGGTTGCTCATGGTGACCACCTCGGGCGCCGGATGGCTACGACAAATGTTTGTGCCCATCCCGGCTGCCGCGATGTTCCTGCCGCTATTGGTGACACAGCTCAACCGCGGCCGACCGCTCGCAATTTTTGCCGACCCGGCCCTGCCGCAGCCCTACGATCCGCTCCACGGCTGGAACACAGTGTTCGGGTTCGCCGACACGAGCCTCGGCGGCTGGCCCGAATTTTTGCAGCAGCTCGGGCTCACCGACATCGACCCGTTCCTGCCTTTCGCCGCGCTACTGGCACCGCTCGGGGTGCTCGCCGCCATCGGCATCTTTGCAAACGGCTGGCGACTGGCACTTGCCGGGCTCATCATCGCGGCAACGGGATGGATTACCGCCGGCGTGGCTGGTGGCCTCTCGTTCGCGGTGTGGGAGGCGACCGCAGCGCCGATCTATCCGGCCGCGGCCCAATCACTCGGCTATTTCGGTCTGCTGATGGCGGCTATCGCCGGCGCCGCCTACATTGGGCCGTTGCGCGTACCGGTGACGATGCTCGCGCTCGTCGGTGTGACCGCTCTGATCGTGCCGCTATTCCCGGCGCACATCACCGGAACCGCGGCCGTAGCCGCATCCGACGGCCGCACCCTGCCGGCAATCGCCTCAGTGCAGGGCGAAGACGCCGACCAACTGGGTACCCTCCGGGTCACACCTATCGGGCCCGACCAGCTACGCCTCAGCCTCGAACGCGGCTCGGGTCTGAAGCTGAACGAGATCTCCACCCTCGCCACCACCAACCCGGCAACCTCAAAAACCGATGAGGCACTCGCCGAGCTCGTGGTCGACTTTTTGAGCATCGGCAAATCAAACCCCATGTCGCAGCTGCACGAACTGGGCATCGGATTCGTGCTCATTCAGCCCGCCGAGGGCGCCGGTGCACCGCTCGGGCAGCGGCTAGTGACGGGACTGTCAACCAACGAATCGGTAACGAGCATCGGCAACATCAAGGGATACGGCACCCTATTCCAAGTGGTAAACGCCGCCGAACGCCCCACTGACCCGGTGCTCGCACAGCAACTCGAGGTCACCAACTGGCAGAACCTGCTCGGCCGCGCCATGCTCATCGTACAGACGGTCATCCTGCTGTTCGTGATTTTGCTGGCGCTACCCACCGGACGCATCGCCGACCTCAGCGCAGCCGCGCGCCGTATCAAACCGCAGTGGGAAGACCTCGACCGCGGCAACGACGTGCTGACGCTGCGAAACTACCGACTCGATAACGAGCGGGTCGAAGTATATTCATCGGCCGCCAGCGGAGAAGCGGTCGGCCCAGCAGGGAAGGAGGAGCTCGGTGACTGATCGCAAACATGAGGATGAACCAATCCGTCCACACAGCGACGCCGCCGCTCAGCCGGTCGACTCCGACGCCGCGCAGCCCGAAACCGAAACCCTCCGACCGCCGGTAATTGAGGCACTCAGCATCGACGATGACGAGGCCTTTGGCGATGGAGCCGACGAACCAGTAACGAGCGCCGACGCGGCAGCTGCGGGGGAGAGTGCTGCTTATAGCGCGCCCGCCGAAGACAGTGCTGACGGCGCGCCCGTCGGTGAGAGCGCCGATAGTGCGCCCGCCGGTGATGGTGCCGATAGCGTGCCTGCCGGCGACACAGCCGACGACAGGATCTCCGCGAACGAATCCCCGGCAGCTGCCGCGCCGCAGCCCGCAGCTGACGAATCAAAACCTGCGCCCGCATCCGAAACACCAAGCGCGCCGCACCCCGACGGGCCACGGCTGCGCCGAGCAGGTAGCGGTGCCACCGCCGCAGTGCGCCGCAAACGCACTGAAAGCGCCGAGCGCCGCCGCCGTAAAGCGGTGAGCGCCCTCGCGCGCACCGCCGGCGTGGTCACCTCGCTCGCGGTCGTCACCGGCACCGTATGGGCGCTCGGCTGGATGCCGCTGCCGAACCACACCGCCGAACCAACGGGGATGCAGCTCACGCCACCAATCGGCGACCAGCAAGCCGTGTGCCCGGGCCCGCTGCTACAGCTCGGGCTCAGCAGCGACGCAAACCAGATCAGCCCGGTGGGTGAGCCTAAAACCACACACCACTCCCGCGGTGCAAACGCTGAGGCCACCAACTTGAGCGAAGGCGGCCCCTCGGTGTTCGTGCAAAAAGCAGCCGAAGACCAAAACCAGGTGCTGGCAGCGGCCGAATCGGTCACGCTCGACACCCCAAAAACGAACGGCTACGCCGCCACCAACTGCACCACTCCCGCATCCTCACAGTGGCTTTTGGCAGGCAACACCGAAACCGGGCACACTGCCGCACTCGACATCCTCAACCCCGGTGCAGTGAAAGCACGCGTCAACTTCCGCGTTTTCACCAGCAACGGACTGGCCCCATCGGGCCCGGCCGAAATGGTGCTCGAACCCGGCGAACACAAAAGCCTCAGCCTCGCCGGCGTGGTTCCTGAATCATCTGTGATGGCGGTAGAAGTCATCGCCACCGGCGCGCCCGTGGCCGCCTACGTCCACGAAACCTTCACCGAAACGCTCACCCCGCGCGGCGCCGAAATTGCCGAATCGACCACCGAATACGGCACCACACAGTTTTTGCCCGGCGTGGTCGTTTCGGCGTGGCCGGTAGACGGCCCCGACACTACGGCAACGATCGGCACCGCGGTGCGGCTGCTCAACCCCGGCGACGCCGAAACCACGGTAGCGCTGCAGGTACTCGACGAAAATGGCAAGGTCGCCTTCCGCGACGATGTTCCGGTGGCACCGAACACTGTTTTTGACTACCCCGTGGGTACTGTGCCCGATGGCAAATACACCATCCGCGTCGACTCGCCCACACCGATCGTCGCCGCCGCCCGCGTGGCACCGCTCGACTCCAGCGAATTCGGGTGGCTCGCGTCATCACCCGCGCTGAGCGACAGCGCACTGATCGCGGTGCCCGCAGGAGACTCACCCCGGCTGGCGGTCATGAACCCGGGCGAGGCCCGCGAAATCACCGTGAACGGCAAGCGCGTGAAAATCGCCGAGGGCGCAACCTACGAAACCGACATCTCGGGCGACACTGTCGAACTCGCGGGTGTGAGCGGGATGCGCGCGGCCGTGCATTTCGTAGCGCCCGGTGCCTACTCAGGTTTCCCGGTGCACCCGAGCATCAGCGAAGGCGACACCATCACCGTCTACCGCTAGTGCAGCGTTAGCTGGCGGCATCATTACCCCCTACTGCGGAATGTGGGGCAACACACTCGGATTCTCTGCCCAGCAGCTCGCCGCCGCAGTCATCGCGCAAATCCGCACTGCAGCCTTCATTGACTCACTTAGCTCGGCACCGACTGCGCATTCATATGTGAATACATAAGTAGTGAACTGTGTAATCCCCGCGGACAGGGTCTTCGAACGCGTCCGCTCAACCTGACATGGGAAGCTGCAAACTTCACTTATGCCTGAATGAGCGTACAATTGAAGACATGTCAACGCTTGAAAAGATCCGCGCTCTCAGCGAGCTCACCAGCTGGCAGTCCGGCTATTTCACTACGGCGCAGGCGAAACAACAGTCCGTGTCTCCCGCGACACTGACTCGATTCGCCAACGCCGGCGTAATCGAGCGGATACAGCGTGGCGTCTACCGGATGACCGCTGCACCCAGCAATGAGTTCGAATACGAAACGATTTTCACTACTTGGCTCTCGACCGCACCTGACAAACCCGCAACCGAACGCATCAGCTACAACCCACATGAGGTCATCGCGGCTGGCCCCCTTGCGCTCAAACTGCATGACGATGCGATCCTGCATCTTGACCGCTACGACTTCGTAAGTGCCACCCGACGTCAAAGCAAGAACGCCAAAATTCACTACCGACAGCGTTACCTCACCCGTGACGAAGTGACTGTCGTGCGCGGAATTCCAGCAATGACCATCGAACGAGCCATCGCCGACCTCGTTGAACTCAACGTGGACCTGTCCACTATCGAGGCTGTCGCCGAAGCCCAGCTTTTTCGAGGAACCACCACAATTCTTGACGTCACCCAAACGCTTACTTCACTTCCCGACTCAAACCCAAGCGAGATGCAACAACTCGCTGACGCAATCACTAGCAATTGGAAGACACCTTGACCAGCGCTGCCCCCTACGCAACACCGCAGGCCGCGACGGCCGCCATCCGCGATCTGGCACGCCGCACCGACTGGGGTGGTAGCCAAGACACGAACCGCAAAATCCAAGCAATACTCCACGACCGCTTTCTCAGCCGCGTGTTTACGGCCCCGGACATCAAAGACCGGTGGCTACTGAAAGGCGGATTCGGCATCCTCGCACGCATCCCCGACGCACGCTATACACGTGACATCGACATGCTCAGCAGCGAACATGACTTCGATAACGCCCGACGCGATCTGATGCGAGCTGCGACCACTGACCTCGGCGACCATCTCACTTTCCGACTTGTGCGCGCACGTAGCAAGCGCAGTGAAGAATCCGGAGGTGCCGGTAGTGCCCAGTTCGATTGTTTTGCGGGGACTAAAAAACTCGGCACGATCAGTATCGACCTCGCATTTAACCGCCGTACCCCCACAGGCGCGATCACCAGTCAAACCTCTCAGATGCTGCCTCGCGGATCACACTTCATTTCCGCGCCCTACAGACTATTTCCGGTGACCGATCAGATCGCAGACAAAGTTTGTGCCATCATGCGTTCGTACGCCCCAAACACGCACCCTTCGTCCCGAGAAAAAGACCTACTCGACATCGCGCTTCTACTGCGTCACAGCCAAATTGATGCAGGTGAGCTCGCAACCGCCATCCGTAGCGAACAGGTATTCCGCGGACTGCCTCATTTTGATCGCCTGCGCATTCCAGACAATTGGGGCGACCGATACAAGCAACACCTGCGTGAAATTAGCATCGACACCACAGGCCTCGAAGACGTCGCTGCAGCAGCCCGATATGTGGCCACACAGCTCGATCCGATCCTTAGTGGAACTATCTCCGCCGGCACATGGAGCGATCGCACGGGATGGGTGCACTCCGAGCTTCCACTACCTCCGCAATTATCATCCAGTAACGCCTCAGGCGAATACTGCGGAGCCCCCACACAACATGGTGGAGCCTGCCAGCGGCGTGGACGCTGCCCTTACCATTCTCGCTAACAGTACAGTTAGCGACCCCAGCCGCCCGGATCGATCCGGTCTTCGAGTCGGCCATCCAGCAGCTCGTTTACTCCCGACATGACCACGCGCTCCACATACTCGCGGAACATGGGCTGATCCACGGGATTCGAAAGTGACATGCGCGCCATCCGTTCAACCGGCACCCGGTAAATCACCACGCGCTTGAGCGTGCGGTCAAGACCCCACAGGCGCGCCGCATCCTGGCCCATAGCATAGGCCGGCGGCATACCGGCCACAGTGACCGAAACATCCTCCATCAGGTCGGGCGCAACTGCCTGCAAAAAACCAACCGTTTCAGTGACCACCTGAAAAAACCTTGGGATGCGGCCAGTCAGCTGCGGCAGGTACGGTCCGGCCACGCTCGAACGCAGCTCGCGGCCGTGCCGACTACGTGAGCCGCGCGAACGGCGCTGCGAGTGCATCCTGCGGGAACGAAACATACGCATCAGCCTAGCGCGCGGCGGGGTAGGGTCGCGGTTGATGCGCACTGCGGCCGGTGCGGAGCAGTGCTTGCTGCCAGACAGTGCTTGTTCTCGATCAGTGTTTGTTCTGGATCAGCGCTCGTCACGGATGAGGGCGAGCGCCAGATCGCGCACCTGTTCCATCTGCTCGGGGGTGGCCGCCTCAACATTGAGCCGCAGCAGCGGCTCGGTGTTCGACGGGCGCACATTCACCCACCACCAGTCACGGCCCGCGAACGAGAAGGTGAGCCCATCCAGTTCATCCACCGACGCAACACCAGAAAACTCGGTGACCAGCCGCTCATAAGCCGCGGGAATATCGGCAACGGTCGAATTAATTTCGCCCGACGCAAAATAGGGGGTGTGTTCGGCCGCGATCCTTGACATCGGTGCGGTCTGCGAACCCACGTGGGCGAGCATGTGCATCGCCGCGAGCATCCCGTTATCGGCACCCCAAAAATCACGGAAGTAGTAGTGCGCCGAATGTTCGCCACCGAACACCGCATTCGTGCGGGCCATTTCGGCCTTGATAAGCGAGTGGCCAACGCGGGTGCGCACCGGCGTTGCCGAAATCGCTTCGATCGTTTCGATGACGTGACGCGAAACCAGCAGGTTGTGGATCACCGTGACATCGGTTTCGCCAGCGGAGCGCACGCGCTCCACCTCGCGGGCAGCGACGATCGCACACACAGCCGAGGGAGAGACAGGGTTGCCGCGTTCATCCACCAGGAAACAGCGATCGGCGTCACCGTCAAACGCGAGCCCAAGGTCGGCACCCTCGGCAACAACGCGCTGCTGCAGATCAACGAGATTTTTCGGGTCGAGCGGGTTGGCCTCGTGGTTGGGGAAATTGCCGTCGAGTTCGAAATACATCGGCACGATTTCCAGTGGCAGTTTTGGCAGTTCGCATCCCGAGCCCAGCACGGCCGGAACGGTCTTGCCTGCCATGCCATTACCCGCATCCACCACGATTTTTAGCGGGCGAATACCGCTGAGATCGACCAGCTGGCGCAGGTAGCTGGCGTAGTCATTCAAAACATCGCGCTCGGTTGCCTCGGCGACGGTGTCGCTTGCTGCGGGGATGCCGTCGCGCAGGTAAGCGGCGGCACGGTCACGGATTGCGCCGAGGCCGGTGTCGAGCGAAATACCGCGGGCGCCGGCGGCCGAGAGCTTCATCCCGTTATAGGCGGCCGGGTTGTGTGAGGCGGTGAACATGGCGGCGGCGGCGTTTTCGCGTCCCGAAATGAAGTAGGTCATATCGGTCGAGCAGTAGCCGAGCAGCACCGGTTTGGCTCCGCGCACGGCCGCTCCGCGGGCGAAGGCTGCGGCGAACGCGGGGCTTGAGTCGCGCATATCGTGGCCGATAAAAATTTCGTGGCCGGCCAGGTCGAATTCATCGACAGTGGCGGCGCCGACGGCGGTCACCAGGGGTTCGGTAATGGTGTCACCGACAAGTCCACGGATGTCGTAGTTTTTGACGATGGCGTTGAGATCACCAAGCTGAGCGGGGTCTGCCGCAGGGATCGCTGTGTTCATGACGAACCAGTCTAGCCAGTGGCAGATGCGGAGGGTCGGACCGCGTTGGTCGCCTATGCGGCGCGTTCACTGTCGGGTTATGGCGAATCGCATATAAAAATGTATAGAGATGTATAGCGGTTTTCGCATACACGTCAATACAGTTGCATAAGGCGTCATACAACCAACAACGGAGATCAACTCGATGGATCCCACTCTCAACCCTTTCGCGCCGGGTGCGAGGCTTTGCAATTTGTGTTGATGAAATTCAAGACATAGACGATGAACTTGCTGAAGATCTCATCGAAGCTCAGCATACTGCTGGGCAGCAGGGCTTGCCGTTCTTCTTGCTGGGAGCCGGGCTGCCGGGGACACCTGCGAGGTTAGCTGGCTCACATTCTTATGCCGAGCGCCTGTTCAACTACCGTGAGGTGGGCCCACTGAATACCGCTGGAGTTGACGCTGCACTGAATGAGCCGGCAGCGCGTCAGAATGCTTCCTTTTCGTTTGAGGCAGTGCAGGCAATCGCTGATGCGTCGGCCGGCTACCCCTATTTCGTCCAAGAGTTTGGGCAGGCCGCCTGGAACCTGGCTGATGGGCCGCAGATCACGGAGGAAGAAGCCCAGGCCGCTGTGCAGCGAGGATTTGACGCGCTGGACAGCGCATTTTTCGCTTCTCGATGGAGCAAGGCGACGGACAGGGAGCGGGATTACCTTGGTGCAATGGCGGTTAACGACGGAGCCCCGGCCCGTACACGCGAGGTCGCTGAGCGACTGGCTACCACAGTGCAGAGCCTTTCACCTCAGCGGCAGAGCTTGATCGACAAGGGAATAATCTGGTCACCCGAGCGCGGGAAGATCGCCTTTACCGTGCCTGGGATGGCTGAGTTTATTGATCGACTCAGTAGCTAACCGGCGTTAGGCGGTACCGGTGGCTGTCCGAGCGGGGTGGGTTTGATGAGCAGCCATCCTGCGGGCACCGACGTTTTTTCGGCGTGAAACTGGCACAGATCGTAACTGTGCGGTTCGGCGCGGTATGCCAGCGGGCCGAGGGCGGCCATCTTGTCGCCGTAGTCAAAAGTGAGCGTGAACTGGGCACGACGCGAGCAGCCAACGCGGCAGCAGGGTCGAGTACGCATACCGGCAAGTCTACTTCTCGGCCGGCAGTCGCCGGGGCTGCGCTCAGTGCTGGCAGCTGGGGCACCACACCGATTCGCGGCTTGTGGCGCCGCTGCGGGCGGTTCCCGATTCGTGTGTGTCGGCAACCAGGTCGCTGCCGCAGCGGCGGCACTGGCGCCCCTCGCGGCCAAACACCCAGTTGGGGCGGCGAAGATCGCCGGTGAAGGTGCGCTCAACCCGGTCGCGGTTTGCAAGCATGAGCTGCCGTCCGAGTGCCAACCACTCGTCAATATCGCCGATCTCGGCGACAGTTCGGCTCGGCAGCACGCCTCGCAAAAAACACATTTCGGTGACGTATTCATTGCCAAGGCCCGCCACATTGCGCTGGTCGAGCAGCGCCGCGGTAATGCTGCGGTCGGGTTGCGAGAGGATGCGTCGCCGCGCTTCCGCAAGATCGGGTTCGGCTGCCAAAAGATCGGGGCCGAGCCAGCCCAGTCGCAGCGGTTCATCGGCGGTGGGCCAACATTCGAGTTTCGCGAGGTCGATACCGAGCGCGATTACCGCGTCGGTGCCGATGATGGCGCGGATGCGGTGCGTGGCTGGCCAGGCCACTGTCGGGCCGCCGCGTGCCCCGCCGATGCGTGCCGGACGTCCGCGCAGTCCGCCCGAGCTACCGGGTTGTCCGCTCGAGGTGCCGGCTCTCCCACCCGAGCTGCCGGGCGGTACGAGCCGCCACGATCCGTCCATCCCGAGGTGCGAGTGGACGGTGTGGTCGCCGATGCGCAGCAGGATGTGTTTGCCGCGTGCATCCGCGCCGACAATTTTTTCGCCGGTGAGGTCGAACTGCGCGAAATTTGGTACCCGCAGCTCGAACCGGTCGATGGTGCGGCCGGTGAGCGATCGCGCCAGGTGGTGCGCGGCGCGGTAGGCGGTATCTCCCTCGGGCATTAGGGCTGCACCCGCATTCGGAATCCGCGCGGCGTGGCGCTGAACCCGGCCTGCTGCAGTCGGGTGGCGGTGTCGGTTTCGAGCGCGTAGTTGCCGTTGATGCGTTCAATCACGAGGTCGGGGATGCGTGCGGCGCGCAACGTGGCGGCGAGCGATTCGGCTGCCTGGCTGATGAGCCGGTCGTCATCGGTGAACTGCAGCATGGTTTTCCCGCCGCGCTCAACATAAAACACGAGCTGTCCGTCGACGAGGGTGACGAGCCCGCCGGCTTTGCGGCCAGGCCGGTGTTTGCTCTGTGCGAGTTCGGGCCAGGGGAGGGCAGCGCCGAAGGGGTTGGCGGGGTCGGTTGCGGCCAGCGTCACCACGCGGGGGAGGGCATCGGCGTGGTAGCCGTCGGTTTGTTCGCGAGTGGTGCGGTCGATGGCACGCAGCCGGTCGATAGCGCCGACGGTGGCGAACTGCGCAGCGCCAAGCTGCGTGACGAAGTAGCCGCGGCGGGCGTGGCCGGCCTGCTCAAACTTCGCGAGCAGCTGATAGACGGCGGCGAACCCGCCGGGGACGTCCGCGGCGGTGACGGCACCTTTGGTGACCACACCGTAGCGGTACAGCAGCAGCTCGCCGAGAGTTCCAGCCCGTTCGGCGGCCTCGAGCGGGCTGGGGGCGCTGTCGGTGTTCGGGGTGAGTGACCAGCGTCCGGCTGCATGTGGCGGGGTGGGCGTCACCGGCCCCGGATGCAGACCGCCGCGGTAGAGGCGGCCGCGCGCGGCGCGTCTGGGAGTGCGGTGTGCCGAGGTGGATGCTCTCCCGCCCGGTGCGGCCAAAAGTGCGCGCATCGGGGCGAGCGCATCGGTGGTGGCGCATCCCGCCCAGGCGAGTTCCCACAGCGCATCGGCCACGATCGCTGGCTGCGGTGCGTCTTCGCCGAGGGCGCGCACGAGCTCGGGGAAAAACATGGCTCCGGCGCTGGCGAGCTGGGCGCGCAGCTGTTGTGCGAGGGGTGATAACTCAACGGTTCCGGGCTGCGGCGCCGGCGCGAGCGGCAGCAGTTCGGTGAGCGAGAGCGATACCCAGCCGTCGCTTGCGCCGATGGCGCCGTGCCCCTGCCAGCGCACTTCGCCCGAGGCGAGCAGGCCGTCGAGCATGGCGGGTTGATAGTCGCGGATGCGGGCGGGCAGGATGAGTGATTCCCAAGCGGATGCCGGTAGCGGAACCCCGTGTAGCTGCTCGATCACCGCGATGAGCCCGTCGATGCCCTCGAGCCCGTCGGCTTCGATCGTCCGGGTTGCGGGGTTCTTGCGGTCATGCGCCGCGGCAGGTTGGTTGTAGCGCACATGCTGCCACTCGGCCAAAAATTGCGCGTATGCCCGCTGTGACACCGGTTCTACTTCGCGGCGCAGCTTCGCGAGGGTGCGTGAGCGGATGCGTCGCAGTACCTGTTCATCCACCCATTCGGTGCCTTCACGGTCGGGAGTGAATTCGCCGTGCACCACGCGCTGTGCCACTTCGAGTCGGCGCAGCACATCGGCCACCACCGCCTGGCCGAGCCCGAGCGCTTCGGCAGCAGCGGCGGTGGTGAACGGTGCGTGTGTGCGCGCGTAGCGACCCACGAGATCGACGAGCGGGTCGGCAACCGGTTCGAGAAACACGGCGGGTATCCCCGGGGGCATTGGGGTGCCGAGTCCGTCGCGCAGGCGCGATGCATCTTCTATTGGGGCATACACTTCGCGCCCCGCGATGCGCACTTCGATGGCGCGGCGCGCAGCCACGATCTCGTGCAGTGCCGCTGCCGCGTCGAGATGTGCATCTGCATCGATGCGCGCCGCAATCTCGGCAGCATCGAGCGGACCCACCACTCGCAAAAGATCGACGATGCCCTCAATATCGCGGGCCTGCCAGCCGGCCGCGGTGCGCTGCAGTTCCGCCTCGACCGCGGTGATCGCCTCGGCATCGAGCAGTTCGCGCAGCGATGCGGTGCCGAGCAGGTCGCCCAGCAGGTTCATATCGAGCGCGAGCGCTGCGGCCCGCCGTTCGGCAAGCGGCTGGTCGCCCTCGTACATGAAAGCGCCAACATAACCGAATAGCAGCGTGCGCGCGAACGGTGACGGTTCGCCGGTGGTGACGGTCACCACCCGGATGCTTCGCGAACGTATTCCCTGTAACAGCTCGTGCAGCGCGTCGAGGTCGTACACATCGTGGAGCACTTCGCGCACGGTCTCGAGCACGATCGGAAACTCGGGGTAACGGCGGGCCACTTCAAGCAGTTGCGCGGCTCGCAGTCGTTGCTGCCACAGGGGCGAACGTTTGCCGGGATGCGAGCGCGGCAAAATCAGCGCCCGGGCGGCGTTCTCGCGAAAACGCGCCGCGAACAGTGCCGAGCTCCCCACCTCGCGGGTGACGAGCTGCTCAATTTCATCGGGTGCAAAATCGAAGAGTTCGGCACCCGGCGGCTCGGCTTCGACATCGGGCAGGCGCACGATGATGCCGTCGTCGCTGGCAATTGCCGACGCTTCGAGACCGAACTGTTCGCGCATCCTGGCCGTCACCATCAGCGCCCAGGGGCCGTGCACCCGCCGCCCGTAGGGGCTGTGTAGCACGATGCGCCAATCGCCGATTTCGTCACGGTGCCGTTCGACCACGAGGGTGCGGTCGGAGGGAATATGACCGGCGATCTCACGCATTTCGTGCAGGTAGCCGCGCAGGTTCGCTGCCGCGAACGGGTCGAGGAGGCCGTCGAGGTCGTTGCCGGCCTCGCTGTCGGCATATTCGCGGGCAAATGCGCCCATCGCGGCGCCGAGTTCGGCCGGCCGGCCGAGCGCGTCACCGATCCAAAACGGTAGTCGGCCGGGCTCGCCAAAGGCGGGTGTTACGCGCACCTGGTCGGGGCCGATTTCGCGGATACGCCACGAAGTCGAGCCGAGCGCAATAACGTCGCCCACCCGCGATTCGTACACCATCTCTTCATCCAGTTCGCCCACGCGGCGACCCACCACGCGCCGCGGCGCGGTGCCGTCGTCGGGCAGGTCTTCGGTGCCGGTGAGCATAAACACCCCGAAGGTGCCGCGGTCGGGAATTGTGCCGCCGCTGGTGACTGCGAGCCGCTGGGCGCCGGGACGACCGGTGAACGCATCCAGTTCGCGATCCCACACGATGCGGGGGCGCAGCTGCGCGAACTCGTCGGATGGGTAGCGTCCGGCGAGCAGATCGAGCACGCTGTCGAGTAGTGCCCGCGAAAGCGTGGCAAACGGTGCCGCCCGGCGCACGAGATTAAACCAGTCATCGGCCTGCCACCGGTCGAGTGCCGAGGCGGCAATGGTTTGCTGCGCCAGCACATCGAGCGGGTTGGTGATGGGCGTGAGTGCCTCGATCGACCCGGCCAACATGCGTGATGCCACCACGGCCGAGTGCAGCACATCGGCGCGGTGTTTGGGGAAGATCACTCCGCGCGACACCTCGCCAACCTGGTGACCCGCGCGGCCGAGCCGCTGCAAGCCGCTTGCCACCGACCATGGAGCTTCTACCTGGATCACCAGATCAACATCACCCATGTCGATACCGAGTTCGAGGCTCGAGGTGGCCACCACACAGCGCAGCCGACCCGATTTCAATGCGTCTTCGACTTCGGCGCGAGTTTCTTTGGATACCGAACCGTGGTGGGCACGGGCAAGTTCGGGGGCGGCGCCGGCGAACTCTCCCGAGCCACCAATCAGCGTGGCATTTTTAAGGCGCGGGTTTGGATGCTGGCGTGATTCGCGTTGCTCGGCCGGCGAAGGCGGTGAGGGGGCCGGTGGCGGAGGCGCTGGCAGATCTTCTGGGGGAGTTGCGAGCGATTGGCGCTCATCGTAGAGCTCATTCAGTCGCGCGGTGAGTCGCTCCGCCAGCCCGCGCGAGTTGACGAACACGATGGTCGCGCGATGCGCGAGCACCCGGTCGAGAATTTCCGCCTCGATATGGGGCCATACCGAACCGGCGCGCTGTTCGTGCGCGATCGATTGGGATGCATCCCCAAAAATTGGTGCGTCGCCATCATCCCCGGTGCGGTCACCATTCTCGGCGTCGCCCGCGGTGCGCCTCGCCTCACCCGGCCCACCGGCGGCGATATCGCTGAGATCTTCGACCGGCACCACGATGCGCAGATCAAAACTTTTTTCGCTGGGTGGCGCGACAATATCAACCGATGCCTGGCCGCCGAGAAATTGCGCCACGGCATCCAGTGGTCGCACGGTGGCAGATAGTCCGATGCGTTGCGCGGGACGTTCGAGTAGCGCATCGAGCCGTTCGATCGAAAGCGCCAGATGCGCGCCGCGTTTAGTGGCCGCCACCGCGTGCACCTCGTCGATGATGACCGTGTCGACGTGTCGCAGCGTGCGCCGAGCCTGCGAGGTGAGCAGCAAAAACAGTGATTCGGGCGTGGTGATCAAAATATCCGGCGGCTTCGCCTGTTGGCGGCGTCGCTCGGCAGGGGGAGTGTCGCCCGAGCGCACCCCCACGGTGAGTTGCGGCACCTCGTAGCCGAGCCGCTGCGCGGTTTGGGCGATACCCACCAGGGGTGCGTTCAGATTGCGTTCGACATCGACACCGAGCGCTTTTAGCGGCGATATATAGAGGATGCGCGTGCCGCGTGCCGGGCCCTCGGCAGCCGGGTCTGTGGCAGAGTCGGGTGCCGGACCGGTCTTGGGATCTTGCTCGACAGCGGCGGGCGAAACCGCATCTGATCCAGCCGCGCGGCTGCGCTCACGCATGACCCGATCGATCGCCCACAAAAACGCCGCGAGTGTTTTTCCCGACCCGGTTGGTGCGACCACGAGCGTGTGTTTGCGTTTCGCGATCGCCGCCCAAGCCTCGCGCTGCACCCGCGTGGGTTCGGCAAATGCCGCCCGAAACCAGGTGGCGGTTGGCGCACTGAACAGCTCGAGCCCGCCGCTCGCCGCCGAAAAAGTGTCATGCGCCATGTCACCATCCAACACCTAGCCACCGACATTTGTGGCCGATGCGGTGCTATCGCGCTGTTACCAGTGCTGCAAACAGCTGATCGCGGCGCGCAATATGGAGCCGCGCCCACCCTCGAGCTCTTCAAGCAGATCGGGGTCGGTGGCCTCATCCGGGGTCACCCAGGTGACCTCCAGCGCATCCTGGCACGGTTCGCATTCGCCGGTCACCGGCACGATATAGACGAGCGCGATGGCGTGCTGGCGGTCATCGTGCAGTTCGGTCATCGGCATCGGCGAAAACTCGGCAACTGTGAACGGCACCAGCGTGAGCGGAACCTGCGGGAACGCCATCGTGCCGAGATCTTTTTCGAGGTGTCGAATCAGGGCCTCGCGCAGCGTTTCGCCGTAGTGCACCCGTCCCGAAACGAACGAGCGGGCAATCATGCCATCGCCGGTGGCGCGCAGCAGCAGGCCGAGATGCTCCACCCGCCCCGAGCCGTCGACACGCACGGGAATCGCCTCGACATACACGATTGGCACCCGTTTGCGGATGAAATCAAGCTCGTCGGCGTCCATCCAGCCGCCTTGGCCTTCGGGGTCGGGAGTGCGAACGTCCATACCGCTGATTGTGCCGCATCTTTACGTCCGGTGCGAGACAATGTTGCCATGCTCACCGCGAACGACCACCTGACCGATGCGCCACTGGTGGTGCTGCTGCACGGCTACGGCGCTGATGAACGCGACCTGGCGGGACTGGTGCCGTACCTGCCCGGGCACTATCGTTACGCATCGCTGCGGGCGCCCGAGCCGGTGCCAGGGATGCCCGGCCACCAGTGGTTTTCGCTGCGATGGCTGCCGGGCCCGGCCGGCCCCACCCTCGATACGAGCGCCGAGGCCGAAGCCGCGCTCAACCGTGAGGTCACCGAGGCAGCCAGCGATCTGCTCGAGCGCATCGCGGCACTCGGCGCCGAGCAAGTGGCCTTCATCGGGTTCTCGCAGGGCGCGGTTGCGGGGATGCAGGCCTGGCGGCTCGATCCCGACCGTTTCGTATGCGGCGTGGTGCTGTCGGGCTTTGTCGCCTCGGGCGAGGTGGCGGGGGATGCGGTGCTCGCCGAACGACGCCCACCGGTTTTTTGGGGCCGCGGTGATGCCGACCCGGTGATCCCGCAGGCGGCGATTGAATTCGCCGGGCCGTGGCTGGATGCACACACCACCCTCGAGCGGCTGGTGATTCCAGGCGCGGGACACGAAGTCACCTTCCCCGAACTCAACGCGGTGGCGCACTTTTTGGAGGCGCAGCTGCGCTGATTTCGGCGCCAGCCTACCTGTGTTCGACAGCTTTGTAACGGTTGAGTGCCCCTGCGCAAGCCGATCAAATCAATCACAACCTGCAATTGCGTTGGCCGTTCGGCGCGGTAATCAATGCCGAGATCGATCTCAATGACTTGTGTTTGATTCGATGTTTGCAGCTGTGCGAAGCCGTCGAGGTCGCGGAGAATCTGAACGTCGTATCCGGCTGCGGTCAGGGCCTCTCACACAGCGGTCACTGCTGCAGAAAATGAGTTGCGGTGGCTGATTACGGCGAAAAGATCGACGTCTCCGGTCGGGCGATCAGTGAGCTGATGTTCCCGAATCGCGCCTGAGCCAGCCAGCGCGACCCCGTATTGGTGGGTTGCTGCTAATGCGATGCGTGCAACGTCTCGTTGGAAATCGTCACGTGCGGAGGTGCCCATCTGTGTTCTTTCAACTCGGGAAACCGTGACTCCCAGGCGTCAATGATGAACCGGTCGAGACTCAACCTCGGCCACAGCCGAATGAGCCGATCGGCGTTGAGGTATTTGCAGATCTCCGCGGTGGTGCCTTCAGTAAGCACTGCTTGGTAGACGAGAGTTGCCGCTCCGAGATCACCGAGGTCGTATTCGTTATTGCCTGGGGCCCAGACAATGTGGTGTGGCAGCGATACCGTGCCGGCTGCTGGGCCACGGAGGCTTGTCAGTGATGCGGGGACGTTGAATGGCTTGAAATGGCGAATCGTCAGGTGCTGCGTCACTGGTGCTCCTATCGCTTCGTGCAACTGAGGATACGGTGTTGGTTTTGCGCTGGCAATGTTTTGCAACTGGGTTTTGAGTCTGCCGCTCTTACGAAACCGGCTGGTCACCACGAGTTTCCGAGTGGTTGACGCCACCACTCAGCGCGAGTCGACCAGCGCGCCGGGAAGCTCGGCCACCACGGCGGCGAGTTCGGCGCGCACCGCGGCGATTGCCGCATCCCCCTCGCTTGCTTTTCGCGCGGCAGTGAACAGGTGCCGCCGCGGCGAACCCGCAAGCTCGACCAGTCGCACCGTGGGGGTACGCAGATGCACGAGACTCGGCAGCAGCGCCACCGCGTTTCCGGTCTCAACCAGCCGCACATGCGCCTGCAGATCGGCGGTGACAAAACGAATATCCGGTTCAAAACCGGCGACGCGGCAGGCCTGCTCAGACCAGTGGCGCGTCGCGGCACCCACCGGTTCCATCACCCACGGCAGCGCTGCCGCATCCGCTATCGAAGTGATGTTGTCGTAGGCGCCACCACCCACTCCGAGCGGTGGCAGCGCCAACTGGATGCGGTCGTGGGTGAGCGGTACGCGGTCGAGGCCGGGGAAGTGTCGGCGGGCATGGCCTGGATACTGTTCGGCCACCACGAGATCAAACTGCCTGGTCCAGATTTCGCTGAGTGCCGCCTCGGGCTCGTACTGTTTGAGCTCAACCCGCAGCTTGGGTGCCGAGGTGCGCAGCCGCTGCACCACATCCGGAAAGAGCGCCAGCAGTGCGGTTTGAAAGGTGGCCACCCGAATCGTGCCGGTGACCTCATTGGATACGCGGTGCAGCACCGACTCGGCGCGTTCGAGGCCATTCAACAGCTGCTCGATTTCGGGAACGAGCGCCTGCGCGGCGGCAGTGAGTTCGAGCCGGCGCCCCGATTTGCGCAGCAGCGGCACCCCGGCCTCGCGTTCGAGCAGCGCCAGCTGCTGCGAAACTCCCGAGGGCGTGAAATTGAGCGCGGCGGCAACGGCGGCGATCGTGCCGCGATTGTGCAGCTCCCACAGCAGGCGCAGGCGCTTCATATCGAGCATCTCGGTCTCCCTTCTGACCCCGGCTGTGCAGCGCCGCAATACTTCAGTAAAACTGAATCTTATTAGAAATAAACCATAACTTTACGTGACGGGTATTCGGTCGCACACTGGTCACAGCTCAACGAATCGGCGGCGCCAACGAAGGCACCCGACGGTTCAATCGTTTGTCGAGCACTGTTGATCGATACCGCATCCCGAGCCGAGCTCGCTGCGGGTGTCTGTTGAACCGGGCTCGCTGTCGAAAGGCATGATCGTCATGACACAAACAACCCCGAATGCTACGGTGCGCCCCCAAGACCTCGCCGACGAGACCATCGCGCTGGTGCAGCGCTGGCTCGCCGAAGCCGCAAACGAACCGGTCGACCCCGCCGCCGAACGCCTTGCCGGGGTGCTGCGCGACGAGAATGGCCTCGACTTCACGGTCGGATTCGTCGACGGCGTGGTGCGTCCCGAAGACCACGCTGCCGCCGCCCGCAAACTCGCGCAGCTCACACCACTCACCCCGAAGTTTTTGCCCGCGTCGATGCGCGGCGCAATCAAACTCGGCGGCACGGTCGGCCCGGTGGCACCCGGCGTGGTCGTGCCCATCGCGCGCAAAGTGCTGCGTCGGATGGTGCGCCACCTCATCATCGACGCCACCGACAGCAAACTCGGCCCGGCAATTGCCCGCATCAAAAAAGACGGGCTGCGGCTCAACGTCAACCTGCTCGGTGAATACATCCTCGGTCAGGGCGAAGCCGAACGTCGCCTCGAAGGCACCCGCAAATTGCTGGCCCGCCCAGACGTCGACTATGTGTCGATCAAGGTGTCATCAACCGTGGCACCCCACAACCATTGGGCCTTCGACGAAGCCATTGACCATATCGAACAGCAGCTCGTACCGCTGTATGAACTGGCCGCGAAATCATCGCCGCGCAAATTCATCAACCTCGACATGGAGGAATACAAAGACCTCGACCTCACCATCGAGGTGTTCACCCGCATCCTTGAACGGCCCGAGTTCCACAACCTCGAAGCGGGCATCGTGCTGCAGGCCTACCTGCCCGATGCGCTCGCGGCGATGATCCGGCTGCAGAACTGGGCTGCGAAACGTGTCGCCGCCGGTGGCGCCCCCATCAAGGTGCGCCTGGTGAAGGGCGCAAACCTGCCGATGGAACGGGTAGATGCGGCCATCCACGGCTGGCCGGTGGCAACCTGGCACAGCAAACAGGCCAGCGACACCGGCTACAAGGCCGTGCTCGACTACGCGCTGCACCCCGAACGCGTGAACAATGTGCGAGTGGGGGTGGCCGGTCACAACCTCTTCGACGTGGCGCTCGCGTGGCTGCTAGCAAAGGCGCGCGGTGCCGAATCGGGTATCGAGTTCGAGATGCTACTCGGCATGGCGCAGGGACAGGCCGAGGTGGTGCGCCGCGAGGTGGGGGCACTGCTGCTGTACACCCCGGTGGTGCATCCGGATGAGTTCGATGTTGCGATCGCCTACCTCATCCGCCGGCTCGAAGAAGGAGCCAGCCAAGAAAACTTCATGTCGGCCGTGTTTGAGCTGCACGACAACGACGCGCTCTTTGCCCGCGAACGCGACCGTTTCCTCGCATCCCTCGCCGACCTCGAAACGATCACCGGCGACGGTAACGAAGCGAACTTCAACGTGCCGCGCCCCAACCGCATCCAAGACCGCCGCGATTTCGATACCGACGGTATCGAGGCGCGCGTGGATGAATGGACCAGCGGCGGCTATGCCGGGTTCCGCAACACCCCCGACACCGACCCCGACCTGCCAGGCAACCGCGAATGGGGTCGCGCCATCGCCGAGCGCATGGTCGAATCCAAGCTGGGATGCGAACTGGTCGCGAACTCGCGCATCGAAAATGAGACCGAGCTCGACAGCGTTATCGGCCGCGGCGTGACAGCCGCCGACCGCTGGCGCGAGCTCGGCGTTACCGAACGCACCCGCATCCTGCACCGCGCCGGTGAGCTACTTGAAGCGCGCCGCGCCGAACTGCTCGAGGTGATGGGGTCAGAATGCGGCAAAACGATCGACCAGGGCGACCCCGAGGTCAGCGAAGCGATCGACTTTGCGCACTACTACGCTGCGCTCGGCCAAGAGCTCGAAAAGGTTGACGGCGCGAGTTTCACGCCCGCGAAACTCATCGCGGTGATTCCGCCGTGGAACTTCCCAACCGCGATTCCCGCCGGCGGTGCGCTCGCCGCGCTCGCATCCGGTGCTGCCGTCATCTTCAAACCCGCATCCGCAGCCGCCCGCACCGGAGCCGTGCTGGTCGAAGTGCTGTGGGAGGCCGGAGTGCCGAAAGACGTGCTGCAATACGTCCAGTTCGCCGACCGCGGCCTCAGCTCGAAACTCGTCGAAGATCAGCGCGTTGAACGCGTGATTTTGACCGGCGCCTATGAAACCGCCGTCGCCATGCGCGAAACCCGACCCGACCTGCCAATTCTTGCTGAAACGAGCGGGAAGAACGCGATTATTGTGACCCCGAATGCCGACCTCGATTTGGCAGTGCGTGATGTTGTGCAGTCGGCGTTCTGGCACGCCGGACAAAAGTGTTCGGCGTCGTCGCTAGTCATCCTGGTGGGTTCGGTGGCGAAATCAGAACGGTTCCGCCGACAGCTACTGGATGCGGTGGGCTCGCTGCGCGTGGGCACCCCCGATGATCTCGAATCCCAAATGGGGCCGGTGATTACGCCACCAACCGGCAAATTGCTGCGCGGTTTGACCACCCTCGGCGAGGGGGAGCGATGGCTGATCGAACCCGCACCGGTGGCCGACGCCGGGCCGCTCTCGCGCAATGAGGACGGCGAAACGAAACTGTGGCGACCGGGTGTGCGTGAGGGCGTGCGTCGCGGTTCGGAATACCACCTCACCGAATATTTCGGTCCCATCCTCGGCATCATGACCGCCGACACGCTCGAAGAAGCGATCGAAATTGTCAACGACATCGACTACGGCCTCACTTCTGGGCTGCATTCGCTCGATGCCGATGAGCTCGCCACCTGGCTCGAGGGCGTGGAAGCCGGCAACCTGTACGTCAACCGCGGTATCACCGGCGCGATCGTGCGGCGGCAGTCGTTCGGTGGCTGGAAAAAATCGGCCATCGGCCCCGGCACTAAGGCGGGCGGGCCGAACTATCTGCACGCTTTCGGCAGCTGGTCGGATGCACCCGTGCGTGACACTGCCGAGGTTACCGAACCCGTGGCGCAGCTGCTGCGTGCCGCCGCCGACGCCGACCTGGATGCGGATGAGCTGCGCTGGTTGCAGGACGCGGCCGGATCGGATGCGCGCGCCTGGGCCGAAGAATTCGGGATCGCCCGGGATGCATCGGGGCTCGGTATCGAACGCAACCTGCTGCGCTACCGGCCGGTGCCGGTGGTGGTGCGTGCCGGTGCGGATGCGGCACTCGCACAGACGCTGCGCGTGATCGCGGGTGCGCTCGCGGCAAAATCGCAGCTCACGATTTCGCTCGCCAACCCACTTCCTGCCGAGATTGCTGAACAGCTGCGGGCCTCGAAGCACACCGTGGTCGTCGAAGACGAAACACTGTGGGCGAATCGCGTGCGCGCACTGGCGGTCGTCGAGGGGCCGCAGGCCGGCGCGCGCATCCGACTGATTGCTGGCGCATCCCGTAAACAGCAGCTGCAGGCAGTTATTGAAGCAAGTGCCGGCAAACCGGATATCGCTGTTTATGACGGTGAAGTGGTTGCGGCCGGACGTGTTGAATTGCTACCGTTCCTGCGCGAACAGGCTGTCTCAATTACCGCCCACCGATTCGGAACTCCGAATGCGCTTTCAGAGGGGCTGGTTTAATAGGTAGCTGTTGCTTGTGCGGTCAGCGTTGCTGGCCGCCCCGGTCCCGCCGTGAATTTGGCCCGGCGCGGGACCGGAACTGATCCACTATTCGGGCCCGCACACCGTCCAGCATCCGCCAACAGCAGAGAAGGAAAACAAAGGTGTCCAATCAAGCGTTTTATTTCATCGCGCTCGGCATTTATTTTGCCGGGATGCTCGCCATCGGCGTTATCGCATTCTTGCGCACTAAAGACCACGAAGATTATGTGCTCGGCGGCAGAAAACTCCCGCCATTTGTTGCGGCGCTGAGCGCGGGCGCATCCGATATGTCGGGCTGGCTCATTATGGGTCTGCCGGGCGCCATTTATGCGACGGGTTTGCTTGAGGGATGGATCGCGATCGGGCTGTTTATTGGCGCCTATCTCAACTGGCTCATTGTCGCGCCGCGGCTGCGTGCCTACAGTGAGGTGTCAAAAAACTCGATCACGGTGCCGAGCTTCTTTGAGAACCGCACGCGTGACCGTTCGCGGCTGCTGCGCATCGTTTCGAGTGTGATCATTCTCGTGTTTTTCACGCTCTATGTATCGAGCGGCATGGTCGCCGGCGGTAAGTTCTTTGTTTCGTCGTTCGGTGGCGAATATCTGCTGGGTATGTCGCTGATTGCCCTGGTGACGCTCGCCTACACGCTGTTCGGCGGCTTCCTGGGTGTTTCGCTGACGGATGCGGTGCAGGGCATCATGATGTTCGTCGCGCTGATTGCGATTCCGGTCGTGGCGCTGTTCACCATCGGTAGCTTCGACGAGACCGCCACCCGGATCAACGAGATCAACCCGGCGGCGCTCTCGCTGGTGGGTGACGGCTCGCTCAGCACCTTCGCCGTGAGCATGTTCATCATCTCGGGTCTGGCATGGGGGCTCGGCTACTTCGGTCAGCCGCACATTATCGTGCGATTCATGGCGCTGCGCAGCGCCCAGGAGGCGAAGACCGCTCGCCGTATTGGCGCTGGCTGGCAGCTGCTGTCGCTGGCAGGTGCCGTGATGGCCGGTCTGATCGGTGTCGCCTACTTCTCGAAATTCGGTGGTGCTCCCGACGACCCCGAAACCGTTGTGCTGCTGATGTCGCAGGTGCTTTTCCACCCGCTGGTTGCCGGTCTCGTGCTTGCGGCGGTGGTTGCGGCGATTATGAGTACGCTGTCGAGCCAGCTGCTGGTGACCTCGTCGGCACTGGTTGAAGACATCTACCGCGTGGTGCGCAAAGACCCGCCCTCGCAGGTGTCGCTGATGTGGCTTGGCCGCGGTGCGGTGCTCCTTGTCGCAGTCATTGCCGGGCTGCTGGCTGTGAACCCGAACGACACCGTGCTTGGCCTGGTGGGCTTCGCGTGGGCTGGTTTTGGTGCTGCATTCGGCCCGATTGTGCTGCTGAGCCTCTACTGGCGCAAGCTGAGCAACTGGGGCGCGCTGGCGGGCATGATCACCGGTGCGGTGACCGTGTTTGTGTACAAGGAAATCGACAAGATGTTCGAGATCGGTCTGTACGAGCTGGTGCCGGCGTTCTTGCTGGCGCTGCTGGCGGCGGTTGTGGTGAGCCTGCTCACCCCGAGCATCGACCCCGAAATTGAGGACGAGTTCGACCAGACCGGTGCTATTGTGCTCGGTGAAACCACCGCCGGCGCGGCGGCTGCAGACACTGATGGCAAGTCTGCCGGTGGTGCGGCAACGGCCTAGCTGTCGGTAAGTGTAAGAGGGCGGCGTCAATTGCGACGCTGCCCTCTTTTTGCGTGGTGGCGCGGGTACTGCGCCGGCTGGTGAGTCGGGGGTTAGCGCTGGGGTTGCTCGGGCGGCAGAGTGCCGCCGGTTGCGAGCTTCATGAGGTCGGATTCAAAATCGACTGCGAACTCGTTGCCGCCATCGCTGCCGAACTGGTGCTGGTAGCTGTGCCAGGTGTCTTCGCGCACGCTGCGGGCAAAACCGCTGCGCATGAGCAGCCACAGTTCGTAGGCGGCTCGTTCAATGCGGTCGGCGAGTTCGGGCGAGCTCCAGTCTTCGGTGGTCGCAAAAACACCCGTGGGGGCAACCAGCGCGCGCAGATAGGCGAAGGATGCCCGCATCCCGTTATCGACCACCAGTGAGTGGCGTGGCGTGCCGGCCGTGGCTGCCAGTAGCACCGGCTTACCGATGAGGAGGTCTTGGTCGAGCACTTGGAATAGCGCGGTGAACGAGGCTGATGGTGCCGCCTTGTAAACGGGTGAGACCGCCACTAAGCCGTCGGCTTCGCGCAGCACTTCAACCGCGTGCTCGAGTTTGGGGCCGAGAAATTGGCTGGTCATCGCGTCGGCAAGTTCGGAGTTGAGTTCGCGTGTTTCGATCACGTCGACGCGCAGCGTTATGCCGGTGGCCTGAGCAAGTTTGTTGGTTGCCGCAACCAGGCGGTCGGCCAGCATCCGGGTGGTGGAGGGGTCGCTCGTGCCAGCGCTCACCACTGCGAGTCTCAGTTCGTTCGACATTAAATAACCTCTTTCATTCCTGACCACGTTAGTGCCCTCCCCTGGACTCGTCAGTTTTGCTCCTCGACGAGGTCGATGTAGGGCGAGCCGCCGGTGACGTTATCGCCGCGGTTTGCGGCCGGGCGAGGCTGGCGAGGTTCACCGTCACCGTATTTGGCGCGCACGAGGTCGGCGTGAGTTGGTGGGTCTGCGGGCACTTCGGGGTCGCGGCGGGATGCAAATTCGCGGCGCAGCACCGGAAGCACTTCGGCGCCGAACAGTTCGAGCTGGTCGAGCACGGTGCCCAGTGGGATACCGGCGTGGTCGACGAGGAACAGTTGCCGTTGATAGTCGCCGATGTAGTCGTGGTAGCCGAGGATTTTGTCGATGACCTCTTGTACGCTGCCCACCGCGAGCGGGGTTGATTCCGAGAACTGTTCGAGTGAGGGGCCGCCGCCGTATACCGGGGCCGCATCGAAATAGGGGCGGAACGCATCCTTTGCGCTCTGGCTGGTGCGGTCGACGAAGAACTGCCCACCGAGGCCGACGATCGCGGTTTTGGCGGGGCCGTGACCGTGGTGTTCGTAGCGCTCGCGGTAGAAGTTGACCATGCGTTTGGTGTGTGAGGGTGGCCAGAAGATGTGGTTGGCGAAGAATCCGTTGCCGTAGTAGGCGGCCTGTTCGGCAATTTCGGGGGTGCGGATTGAGCCGTGCCACACGAATGGGGGTACGTCGTCGAGCGGCCTCGGGGTGGAGGTGAAGCCGTGCAGTGCGGTGCGGAATCGGCCCTCCCAGTCGACGACGTCTTCGCGCCAGAGTCGGTGGAGGAGGTTGTAGTTTTCGAGCGCGAGGTGCAGGCCGGTGCGGATTTCGTGGCCGAACCAGGGGTAGACGGGGGCGGTGTTGCCGCGGCCGAGCATGAGGTCGGTGCGGCCGTTTGCGAGGTGTTGCAGCATCGCGTATTCCTCGGCGATGCGCACGGGGTCGTTGGTGGTGATGAGCGTGGTTGAGGTGGTGAGAATGATGCGCTCGGTTTGCGAGGCGATGGCTGCGAGCAGGGTGGTGGGGCTGGATGAGAAGAACGGCGGGTTGTGGTGTTCTCCCACTGCGACGACGTCGAGGCCGACCTGTTCGGCTTTTTTAGCGATGGTGACGAAGTCGCGGATGCGTTCTGCTTCGCTGGGGGTTCGGCCGGTGGTGGGGTCGCGGGTGACGTCGCTTACCGACATGATTCCGAACTGCATTGGGTGGCTCCTCGGCTGGTGGCTCAACTACTGCACTCAATTCTATGCGTCTGCATGGAAGTGCTGTTGGGGTTAACGCCTGCGGTTGCCAGTTATTCCAGGCTGCCGGATGGAGTTTGCGGTTCGGGATGCGGTTAGGGGTTTGGAGTAAGGACGGTGCTGAATCGGTAGATGGCGATGGGCGCGGTGGTTGCGGTTTGTTGGATGGTGCCGCTGACGTTGATGCTGGTGCCGTTGACGTGAACGACGGCGCGGTAATGGATGGTGGCGTGGATGGTGTAGGTGCCGCCGGTGGTGTAGGCGTGGCTGGTTTCGGTGGCGGTGTGGGGCTGTTGGTTGAGGCTCGACCAGGATGCGCCGAGTGTTTCGGTGGTCGTGTTGGTGCCGTCGCCATAGTTCCAGTGCACCCGGGTGGGGATGAATTCGACGGTGACCGGGGTGTTGAAAAGCGTGGTCTGTACCCGGGGTGCGCCAGTTTCGATCCAGAAGTTTGTGGGCGAGTTGAGCAGCGCCCAGCCGTCTGGCTCCATGTGGATGCTGGCCGAGTTTGGTTGGGCGCGCGTGAGATCGGTGACGGTGACGGTTGTGGGGAATGACGGGGTGTCGGATGCGGTGCCGGTTGCGAGACCGACGCTCAGGTTGCTGCCGAGGGGATTGCCGGAGGACGCGTCGGCTGAGTCGGTGTCGTCGGTCGGGGCGGAGGGACCGCCGTAGTCTGGGTCGCCGTAGCCGGAGTCGCCGCTGTCGAAAGATCCGCCGTAGTCGGGTTCGGGGGAGTCGGTGGGGACTTCCTCTTGCCAGTTCCCCGAGATGTTGACGGAATCTAAATCTGCACCTGTACAGACGAACTTGCCGCCCACCATCTGACCAGGACAGTCCTGGGCAATGGGAAAAGAGTTGGGCGGGAGAGCTGGTAGCAGTGTTAGAGCAGCTAGGGCTAAGAATCGCACGGGTTAACCTCGCCGAGTTGCTCTTGGCGCTCCACTTTGAGCGCATCGATCGGGCCCTTCACGATAACGACGATCGGCCAACGGTCACCCTCAGAGCGATCTCGAATGTGTTCGTGCTCGGCATTTGAAATGGTGACCTCGCCGTCGATCTGGCAAGCAATGAACTGCAACCGCACCGAGTCGGGGCTGATTGCTGAGTTTGTCAGCTCAATGTTCTCGAGCTTGTACTCACCTTCAACCTTCCAGGGCCCTTCTTCGGCTGCTGTCTTGGCGAACCACTCGACGGCATCGTCCATTGAGGGTTGCACGTAGTCGTGCAGGGCGCTTGCATCAAGCTCGTGAGCGAGCACCTGCAGCGCCGCCTCCTGGTAGTTCTGATACGCCTCGACCGCCAGGTCGAGGTACTGGTCCTCGTATTCTGGCGGCACGGTGCCCTCGGGAAACGAGGGCAGGGGCGGCTCTACAGCCGCGGTTTCGGTCGCCGTCATCAGCGTGGGGCGAGCGGTTTCACTCGCGCCAGAAGCCGCGCATCCCGCCAACATCACGACCATGAGGGCCGTCACCACCAGCCCGCTGAACTGCCTGCGCATCCCGTCTCCTCGCAATTAGAGCCGTCAATCAGGCGCTCAGCCTAAACAAAACCGGTAATCCCCGCTCGAGTTATCCACAGCACTCAGCAGCTCAGCGAATCAACCGCGGCCGATCATCCCGGCTGCCCGACGGCATCACATCCGGATACCCCGACTCGCGCAGCGCCCGCAACATGAACCCGCTCGGATTTGGCGACGGCCGCCGCACCGCATCCGTCAAAATGTCAAAATCGCGCGCCGAAATTTCCACCCAACCCGGCCGCAACCGCTCACCCCAAAACCGATCATCGCGCGTCAACTCGAGCATGTCGCGCAGCGGGCGAATCGAACTCACCCTCGCATCCGGCAACCAATCAACATCATGACGCCAAGGCGACCGCGCCGCGTTACCCCACTGGCGCGGCGCCTCGCTCACAACCCGACCCGACGCCACCGCCGCCCGCAGCGGCTCACCATCGGGGTTCGTGACCCTGGGGCTATACAGAATCACACCGTCCGAGACGCGCATCTGATCGAGCGGCGACCGCGCACCCCACGGCACCTGCACGCATCCCGCCGCCACCAGCTCACGGGCACGATCAAGTGGCTGCACCACGAGCCAATAGCGAATGGCCAATGACTATCGACGCCCCTGCGGCACGCGCCGATACACCTCACCAGCCACCGCCAAGTCTTGCCACGACATGCCAACCGACTTGTACACGATCGGCTTATCGCGGTGAACCAGCCGCGGATCACGCACAAAATCATGCAGCTCAATCAGTTCGTCATCGCTGATCGCACCCTCGGCCGCAGCCATTGCAACATCGCCCGCCTCGCGCATCGCCGTGGCGCGGTCTTCGACAATCACATACGAGCGGCCCAACAGCTCAGCCTCGAGCTCGCGGCGATCATTGTTGTGCGACCCGATCGCCATCACCAGCGTGCCCGGCTTCACGAGCGACGAATCAAAAAGCGGCTCACCGGCCCCGGTGACGGTGATAATCACATCGGCCTGCGGGATTGTCGACTCGGGCGAACGCGCCGCACCAATACGTGCATCCCAACCATGCTCGGCCGCATTCGCCGCAAACATCTCGGCCTTCACCTGGTTGCGGCCGGTAATAACCACCTCACTTAGCGACGGCCGCACCTCTTGCAGCGCGAGCAGATGCGCGCGAGCCTGAGCCCCATAACCGAACAGCATCACCGTGCGCGCATCCTGCGGCAGCAGCGCATCGGCAACCACCATCGACATCGCCGCCGTGCGCAGCTCGGTGAGCTCGCTGCCGTCAATAATCGCGCGCGGTGTGGTGGTGTCAGAATCCATCAGCAGGTACACGCCCTGCACGCGGTCGATGCTGCGGCGGTAGTTCAGCGGGTTCACCGAAATAAGCTTCGTTCCCACCCAGTCGCGCGATTGCGACGGCATGAACAGCAACTGCTTCCGGTCGGCCAGCTCGAGAATCTGGCGCGGAAAATCGGTAGCCGGATCAACATCCTCAAGCAGTGCATTACGCAGCGCAGTCATCGCGTGGCGGTACGTAACGTGTTTGCGGATATCGCTGTCGGTGATGTGCGGGATGTGAATGGTCATGCGTGCCCCTCGCAGACAGATTCGGTGAGCCGCGGCTCAGCGGCTGGTTACTCCATTGGTGTGCGTCACACTGCGCTTACTCTCACAATACCGCCGGTCATGTGGTAAATCGCGGCGGATGCAAGTGTCGAGCTGGTTGCGGTCGGATGCGTTTCGTGAACGCTAGCATCCGCCCCCGACAATCTCAGCAATATCCGCGACAAAGTCATCCACTGCCGCGTCGGTGGTGTCCCACGCCGTCATCAGCCGCACCGTTCCGGGTGCGTCCTCGGCCGGCCAATCATAGAATCGCCAGCCGCGCTCGCGCACCGCATCCGCAACCCCGGCAGGGAGCGTCGCGAACACCGCATTCGCTTCGGTTGTGGCATACAGGCTCACCCCGGGTACCTCGCGCAGCGCCGCGGCAAGCCGCGCCGCCTGGGCGTTGGCGTTCCCCGCCAGTTCGCGCCACAGTTCACCGCCATACAGGGCCAGCAGCTGCGCCGACAAAAACCGCTGCTTCGACGCCAATTGCAAATCAATCTTCCGCAGTCGGTCAATACCGCGCACCGCGTCGGGATTACGCACCACAATCATTTCCGCCCCGAGCGCCCCGAGCTTCGTAGCACCGAGCGAAATCACATCCACGCCCGCGGTGATCGTGGCCAGATCGGTGCCGAGTGCCACCGCCGCGTTTGCCAGTCGCGAACCATCACAGTGCACGAACAGCCCGTGCCGGTGCGCAGTGCTCGTGATCTCGGCCACCTGCTCGAGCGAGTGCACGGTGCCAAACTCGGTCGAGTTGGAAAACGACACCGCGAGCGGCTCGGCCGAGTGCGGCACCATCACATCCGCCAGCGCCGGTGCAATCTGTGCGGGGTCAAACCGGCCATCGCCCGAACGCTGCGGCAGCAGCTTGATGCCCGCAACCCGCTCGGGCGCCGCGTTCTCATCGGTATTTACGTGCGCGGATGCGGTGATCAGCGCCGCACCCCAGCGCGGCAGCATCGCCTGCAGCGACACCACATTGGCGCCAGTGCCATTAAACACCGGATAAATCTCGGTTTCGGGTCCGAATATTTCCCGCATCCGCGCCTCAAGTTCGGCAGTGATCGGGTCGTCGCCATAGCCGGGAACATGGCCAGAATTGGCGCGCACGATCGCATCAATTACCGCTGGATGCGCGCCAGCATAGTTATCGGAACCAAAATGGATGGACTTCGTTGGCATGGCATCAACGATAGGGCTGCCCGACCGCGAAACGATCAGGATGCGGGCCGGTCGGCCGCCCGCTCAGCTTCGGTGCGCTCACGCCAGCGGACAAGATTGCGGCGATCAAAACGGCGCGAACACTTCCCGCACGACACCGGTTTGGATGGTCGACGGAACCGCACAATTTCGTGCCCGGCGGGGCAGACGCCCACCCACCGCGCATACTCGCGAGCCACCTCGCCGTCGTGGGTGCGGCCGCCGGTGTAGCCGAGCTGGCGGGCGATGCGCAGCCACGCATCCCCGTGTCCGGCTGCGGGGCCGGCCAGCGCGTGCGCGATTTCGTGCAACAGAGTTTGCTCGTTTTCGGCATCCGAGTGACGCGCGGCCAGATAGCGCGATAGCGAGATTTCGCGACGCGTGTAATCACACTTACCGGCCCGCAATTTGGCAGTGTCGTAGCCGAACGACCAGCTGGGGTCGAGATGCTGCGCGAGCAGCCGTTCGGCCCGTTCGCGTAGCTCGTGAAGATCGCTCAATTGGCGGCTACGAGTCGACCGAGTGAACCGGCAGTGTCTCATCGGGGGCCGAGTCGCCCTCGATCTTGGCGCGGGTCACACGGATCGCGAACTTGGTCGAATTGAGTTGATCGGCCGGGGCGCTGTGTGCCTCGCGGTATTTGAGCGCCGACTCAAAATCGGCCAGCGCTTCGTCGTAGCGTTCGAGATCGAACAGCACCTTGCCTCGATGCTGCAGCGCGAACCCGGCCAGCGCTGCCCACTCGTGCGCGATTGCTTCTTCGGCACAGTTGGTCAGCTCGTGCAGTGCCGGGTCGAGATTGCCGCGGAACTGTTCGACCTGCGCGCGGCGGATGCGTGCGGCAAGCGAGTCTTCACGTGAGCCGGTGAAACGAGACAACCGGCAGGCGGTCTGTGCTTTCTCGAAGGCCTCGTCGTAGCGGCCCAACATGCGCAGCAACGCAATCTGCTCGTTGACTGCCGAGAGCGAGCGGAATTGCTCGATCTCTTCGAGGCGCGCGGCCACCGCATCCGGGTCGATGCGTTCGCGGAGCGTCTCGGGGTCGTAACCAAGAATCATTGGAGCTGGAGCGTCAGACACGCCATGAGAGTACCGACACTTCCTGAGGCCGGTGGGTTGCGGCGTCGGCGTGCCCGGGATGCGCACCAAGATTGGGCGCTTTTGGCTGCGGCAGATCTTGCCACGGCGGTCGAGCGCGGCGCGCTCAGCGGATAAAAACCGAGGCGTCTGGCGAGGGCGAGCCAACCGCATCCGAATCGCTGAACGGTGTGGCCGCGCGCATCCAGGCCACCGCTTCGGTGTCGGTGACCACCGCGCCCGGCGGGAAACCATTGCCCACTCGCCGCGCCAGGCCATCCCACTCGCGGGCCTCGCGGCCTGCCGCCACAACGATATTGCCGAAGCGGCGCCCCTTGAGCACCGTGGGTTCGGCAATCAGGGTGACCGGTCCCACTGCTTCGCGAATCGTGGCCACCTCGCGGCGAGCGAACTTGAGCCCGGCCCCGTCGGCGACATTGGCGAGCACAATTCCTGCGGGCGAGAGGCGGCTTGCGGCCTCGTCAAAAAATTCGGTGCTCGTGAGGTGCGGGGGAGTGTGATCGCCGGCGAAGACGTCGACGATGAGCGCGTCGACGGTGCCGCGCAGCCCCCCGGGGAGCCGGACGAGCTGTTCGCGGGCATCGCCGTAGCGGATGCGGATGGATGCGTGCGCGGGCAGCGGCACGACGCGGCGCACAAAATCGATGAGTTCGCGGTCGATTTCGATGACCTGCTGGCGCGAGCCGGGGCGGGTTGCCTCGACATAGCGGGGGAGGGTCATGGCTCCGGCGCCGAGATGCACCGCGGTGATGGCGCGCTTGGCGGCGAATGCGAGGTCGAGGGCGTGTCCCATGTGGCGGATGTACCCGAACTCGAGCCGGGTGGGGTCGAACAGGTCGATCTCGGATTGCGGGGTGCCGTCGATGTGCAGCTGCCAGCGATCACCCTCGCGTTCGAACCAGGCTCGCCGGCCCGAGGCGAGCGTTGTGGTGAGGTCGGAGCTGGGGTGGGTTTTTCGGCGAGACACTCGTGCATTCTCGCAGTTTGGCGTCGGAGGCGTGAGGTTCTGGCCGATTTTCGCGGGTTCGAGGCGCTGTGAAGCATCCTGGAGGCGAAATGTTCCGCTGAACTCACGGGGTGAGCTGCGAAGCTGGGCATCACCTGGGCGGTCTTTTGAATGGTTCAAAATAGCGCGGTAAAATGGAGCGATGCAGCAAACAGCAATGCACGTCCCTTATCCCGACCGCCTCCGCGCGGCCGGGCTGCGCGTGACGTCGCGGCGCGTGGCGATGCTGCACGACCTCGACGCGCACTCGCACAGCTCGGCTGAAGAGCTGTACCAGCGGGTGGCGGCGCAGGTGCCCCACCTCACTCGGCAGGCGGTTTACGTCAGTCTCAACGATTTTGTGTCGCACGGTCTGGTTCGCAGTATTGAGCTACCCGGTTCGCCGGCGCGCTACGAGACCCGCACCGGCGATAACCACCACCACCTCGTGTGCAAACACTGCGGTGCCATCGTTGATGTCGACTGTGCGGCGGGAGAAGCCCCCTGTCTCACACCGAGCGACAATGCCGGCTTTGAGGTTCACACCGCTGATGTCACCTACTTTGGGATCTGCCCGCAGTGTCGCGGTACTACCTCCGACGCTACGGACGCGCCCGAATCTCCGAAAGACCGAACGTAGCGGTTCACCGGTGGCCCGGCATCTCCATCCGCCCAAATTTCCAATCCAGTATTCGTCCGCAAGTACAAAGGAGCACAATCGTGACGCTTGACAGCAACATCGACCCCACGCTGCCCTCGACCCGCCAGAACGGCGCCCCGGCCGAGAGCGACCGCAACTCGCTGACCGTGGGCCCCAACGGCCCCATCACCCTGCACGATGTGCAGCTGGTTGAAACCCTCGCCGCGTTCAACCGCGAGCGTGTGCCCGAGCGTAACCCGCACGCCAAGGGCTCGGGTGCCTTCGGTACCTGGGAGGTGCTCGAGGACGTTTCGCAGTACACCCGCGCAAAGGTGTTCCAGCCCGGCGCCAAGGCTCGTATGCTGGCCCGCTTCTCGACCGTTGCCGGTGAGCAGGGTTCGCCCGACACCTGGCGTGACGTGCGCGGTTTCTCGCTGCGGTTCTACACCGAAGAGGGCAACCTCGACATCGTCGGTAACAACACCCCGGTGTTCTTCCTGCGCGACCCGATGAAGTTCCCGCACTTCATCCGCTCGCAGAAGCGTCTGCCCGACTCGGGTCTGCGTGACAACACCATGCAGTTCGACTTCTGGACGCAGAACCCCGAAACCGCACACCAGGTGACCTACCTGATGGGTGACCGCGGCCTGCCCCGCACCTGGCGCCACATGCACGGCTTTTCGTCGCACACCTACTCGTGGATCAACGCCGAGGGTGAGCGCTTCTGGGTGAAGTACCACTTCCGCACCGATCAGGGCGAACAGAACATGACCAACGAGGAAGCCGAGAAGCTGGCAGGTTCGGATGCCGACTTCCACCGCCGCGACCTCTTCGACGCGATCGAGCGCGGCGAGTTCCCCTCGTGGACGCTCTACATGCAGGTGATGCCCTACGACGAAGCGAAAAACTACCGCTTCAACCCGTTCGACCTCACCAAGACCTGGTCGCACAAGGACTACCCGCTCATCAAGGTCGGCCGCTTCACGCTCAACGAAAACCCGGCCAACTTCTTCGCCGAGATCGAGCAGGCAGCCTTCTCTCCCGGTAACTACGTGCCCGGCACCGGCATCTCGCCCGACAAGATGCTGATGGGTCGCATGTTCGCCTACCCCGACGCACACCGTGCCCGCATCGGCACCAACTTCAACCAGCTGCCGGTGAACCGCCCCATGGTGAAGACCAATAGCTACACCTTCGACGGCAATATGCGCTTCGACCACTCGGGTAACGCCCCGGTTTACGCGCCCAACTCGTTCGGTCGCCCGCACTCTGACGAGACCGGCCCGGTTGAAAACTCGTGGGAGGCCGACGGCGAGCTCGTGCGCAGCGCCTATGAACTGCACGCCGAAGACGACGACTTCGGTCAGGCCGGCGACCTGGTGCGTCGCGTGTTTGACGACGCGCAGCGCGAACGCTTCGTTGACACCGTGGCCGGTGCGCTGATGAGCGTGCAGGAACCGGTGCTGTCGAACGCCTTCCAATACTGGAAGAACGTCGACGCCGAAACCGGTGCCAAGATCGAGGCCAAGGTGCGCGAGGAGCGCGGCCTCTAAATCAGTCAGTTATTCGCCCGCGGGGCTCGGCAACTTCGTGCCGGGCCCCGTTCGGCGTTTTGGGGATGCATCCGGTCGCGCTCTTCAGTCGCAAGGAATACGATGAGGTCCCGTTTTATTCATCTTGAAAGGACCGCTGGTGAACCAAACCGCGTCAGCACCCACTCGAATCCGCGTCGCAATTGCAGGTTATGGCAATCTCGGCAAAAGCGCCGAGCAGCTGGTGAAGCGCCAGACCGACATGGACCTGGTCGGGATCTTTTCGCGACGCGACAAATTGGACACCGACACTCGTGTGCTGCCGGCCGCCGACGCGGCTCGCTACGCCGGTGAGGTTGACGTGCTGTTGCTGTGCCTCGGCAGCGCAACCGATATTCCCGAGCAGGCTGCCGAATTTGCCGCGCACTTCAACACCGTCGACACCTACGACAATCACGCGCTCATCCCCGAACACCGCGCCAAAATGGATGCGGCCGCACGCGAGACAGCGCACCTCTCGCTGATCTCCACCGGCTGGGATCCGGGCCTGTTTTCGCTCAACCGAGTGATTGGCGCATCCCTTTTCCCCGAACCGCAGCAGGCCACCTTCTGGGGACCGGGTGTTTCGCAGGGGCACTCGGATGCGATTCGCCGCATCCCCGGCGTGATTCGCGGCGTGCAATACACCGTGCCGAACGAAGACGCGGTTGCCGCCGCAAAGACTGCCGGCGCCGAAGTGGCCACGGGTAAGCAGGCGCACGCTCGCCACTGTGTTGTGGTGGCGGATGAAGCCGACCACGACCGCATCCGCGAAACGATCGTGACCATGCCCGACTATTTTGTGGGTTACGAGACCACGGTCGAATTTGTCAGCGAAGAAGAATTCGAGCGCGAGCACACCGGGATGCCGCACGGCGGCCGCGTGATCACCAGCGGCGACCTGGCCGGCTCGCACTCGTCGGTTGAATTTGGGCTCGAGCTCGGACGCAACCCCGATTTCACCGCCGCAATGCTCGTGGCGTCGGCCCGTGCGGCGGCGCGGATGCATGCCGCCGGTCGCGTGGGTGCGGTGACGGTGTTCGAGGTGCCGCCATACCTCTATTCACCGCAGCCGCTTGACCAGCTGGTTGCAGGCTCGCTCTAGTTGCCGGTTGGTTGTGTTTCGCGCTGCTGCAGTAGCTTTTCGGCGCCCAGCAGCGCGAGCACAATCACGGCTCCGAGTACAGCCAGCAGCACCGGCCAGAGAATCGGCTCGGTCGGAGCGAGCAATGCGCCGGCGCCATCACCATCGGCCGCGCCGATGGTCTGCCACGGCCAAAGCGCGCGCAGCGAGCCGAGCATGAGCCCGGCCATCGCCAGCAGCGTGGTGCGCCGGTGCTCGTTTAGCAGGTAGTGCAGCAGCTTCACAAACGCGGCTAACCCAACGATGGCACCGAGCATAAACACGCCGAGATAGGCGAAGTTGCGGTCATCCACCGCCTGCAGGGTGGGGGCGTAGAGCCCCACCGCGAGCAGGAAAAACGACCCCGAAACGCCGGGAATTACGAGCGCACAGATCGCAACCGCGGCAGCGATGAACACGATCGGCAGCGCCGGGTTTTCAACCACTTGGCCACCGGCAAAACTGGTCAGCGCAAAAGCCACCACGGCGGCCACCACAACGATGGCCCAATCCCACACCGGTGCACGGCCCTTCGCTCGCGCCGGCGCCATCTGCAGCGGCACGATCAGGCTCGCGGCCACCATCCCAAAAAACAGCCCGCGCGCGTGCTCGGGAGAATTGGCGACGAAATCGTGCATCACACCGGCGACGGTGAACACCACCGTGACCATGCCGATCAGCACCGGCACCACCAACCACCAGTTCACGCTGCGCAGTTCGGCGCCAAACCGCTTGCCGCGTTCGGGCCCGGTGACCAGCGCCCGCACGCCTTGCACCACGTGGTTGGCCGACTTGATGAGTTCGTCATAGATGCCGGTAACCAGCGCCACGGTGCCGCCTGAGACACCGGGCACCAGCTCGGCCATTCCCATGAGCGCGCCGCGAACGAAATCAACGGGGATGAGATAGCGGGGGCGCTGGGAAGATTCTGTTTGGGTCATTGAGCTCTTTCTGCTGCACGAAAATGGTGCGGACGTATTAGCAGGCTAGTGGCAAGTGCCCGGTTGTCGAGCAGATGGGCACCCGGTGGCGGCCACATTCACAGCTTGCGGCCGCCGTTGCCCCGCGAAATTCTGGTGCATCGCCAGGAAGTGCCAACTAGGTTGGGTGACATGACGCATCCATTCATCCCCAAACTGGACGCTTTCGGCGGCATCGAAATTCACTACGCCGAGCTCAACGACTATGAAAACAATTGCTATGTCGTTGTTGATACGGCGTCGGGCAAAACACTGGTGGTGGATGCGGCGGATGCGGCGCCATACGTGCTCGGGCTGGTGGATGCGGCGCGCGAGTCGGCAGCGCAAGCCGGCCGCCCCGAGATCGCGCCGGTTGGTGTGCTCACCACGCACTCGCATCCCGATCACTGGCAGGCGCTCGCAGAGGTGAAGGATGCGCTCGCGGTGCCCTCGCTTGCGGGAGAGGCGGATGCTGGCGAAATTCCGGTGCCCACCGACCGGCTGGTCAACCACGGCGACACGATTGAGCTGGGCGAGACGGTGCTCGAGCTCATCGGTCTGCGCGGTCATACGCCGGGGTCGATTGCGGTGGTGATTCGGCAGCCGGGGGAGGCCACCCGCATCCTGACCGGTGACTCGCTATTTCCCGGCGGGATTGGAAACACGTGGGACGACCCCGAACGGTACCGGCAGCTGCTCACCGACTGTGTCGAGCGAATTTTCCGGCGTTTCCCGGATGAAACCGTGTTCTATCCCGGGCACGGCCTGCCGTCGACGATCGGTCGGGAGCGCGGGTTTCTTAACCGCTGGCGGCTGCTTGGCAACCTGGAGCCCGTGGATCCGAGTACCGACCGCTATCTTGGCGAGGCGTAGCTTGGTGCCCGGTTGGTGCAGATCACGCTAGGATAAGGGCGTACGCCAGATTCGAGCAGATTCTCTCTGGTATTTCTCGGCAATCAGTCTTACAATGGCTACTTGCGCTTCGTCGCTCCATGCCTTCATATTGCGGTGGGCTTGGCAGTGCGGTTCATCGCAGTTCGGCCACCGGTATCCCGCTCTCGCCGTTCAGCATGAGTCATTCGCACAGCCAGGCGATGTAGCCAACCCTCACGAATCGATGCGAGACCGTCCCCTTCATGCCGGGGGACTGCGGAGGTATTTCCATTGGCTGTTGCGAATAACGCACCCGCGCCCAAGTCGGGCCGCTTGGCACAACGACTCTCGTTCGCCAAGATCGCTGACACCCTCGAGGTGCCAGACCTGCTCTCACTGCAGACTGAATCGTTTGACTGGCTCGTCGGTGACGATGACTGGAAGGCACTTGTGGCCTACCAGCTCGAACAGGGCCGTACTGATGTGGCTACCGCATCCGGCCTCGACGAGGTCTTCGAAGAAATTTCGCCGATTGAAGACAACGCCGGCTCGATGCAGCTGACGTTCCGCAACCCCTACCTCGAGCCTGCCAAGTACTCGATTGACGAGTGCAAGGAGCGCAGCAAGACCTACGCGGCGCCGCTGTACGTCGAAGCCGAGTTCATGCGTTACGAAACCGGCGAAATCAAGACCCAGACCGTGTTCATGGGCGACTTCCCGCTCATGACCGACAAGGGCACGTTCATCATTAACGGCACCGAGCGTGTTGTGGTGTCGCAGCTGGTTCGTTCGCCGGGTGTCTACTTTGAGCGCACCCCCGAAAAGAACAGTGACACCGACGTGTTCTCGGCGCGAGTGATCCCCTCGCGCGGTGCCTGGCTCGAGTTTGAGGTCGACAAGAAGGGCTTCGTTTCGGTTCGTGTTGACCGCAAGCGTAAGCAGTCGATCACCATCTTCCTGCGCGCAATCGGTCTCACCGAAGACGAGATCCGCGCCGAGTTCGCCGGCTATCCGACCCTGCTCGAAACGCTGAGCAAGGACGACCCGAAGATCCAGACCCAGGAAGACGCGCTGCGCGACATCTACCGCAAGCTGCGCCCCGGTGAGCAGGTGGCTTCGGAAGCAGCACGCGCGCTGCTCGACAACTTCTACTTCAACCCCAAGCGCTACGACCTCGCCAAGGTTGGCCGCTACAAGCTCAACCGCAAGCTCGGCCTCGAAGCTCCCATCACCGACTCGGTGCTCTCGGTGGAAGATGTCGTCGCCACCATCAAGTACCTGGTCGCACTGCAGCAGGGCGACACCAGCATCCCCGGCACCCGCAACGGTGGCGAGATCGTCGACATCCCCCTCGACGTTGACGACATCGACCACTTCGGTAACCGTCGTATTCGCGCCGTTGGTGAGCTCATCCAGAGCCAGGTACGCACCGGTCTAAGCCGTATGGAGCGGGTTGTGCGCGAGCGCATGACCACCCAGGAAGTCGACGCGATCACCCCGCAGTCGCTCATCAATGTGCGCCCCGTCGTGGCAGCCATCAAGGAGTTCTTCGGAACCTCGCAGCTGTCGCAGTTCATGGACCAGAACAACCCGCTTGCAGGTATCACCCACAAGCGTCGTCTCTCGGCGCTCGGCCCGGGTGGTCTGAGCCGTGAGCGTGCCGGTGTTGAGGTGCGTGACGTGCACCCCTCGCACTACGGCCGCATGTGCCCGATCGAAACCCCCGAAGGTCCGAACATTGGTCTGATCGGTTCGCTCGCAACCTTCGCTCGCATCAACGCGTTCGGGTTCATCGAAACCCCGTACCGCCGCGTTAAGGACGGCGTGGTGTCGAACGAGATCGACTACCTCACCGCCGCTGAAGAAGACGAGTTTGTCGTATCGCAGGCAAACGCACCGCTCGACGAGAACGGTCGTTTCGTCGAAGACGACGTGCTCGTGCGCACCAAGGGCGGCGAGGTTGAGCTCGTGCCCGCAAACGAGGTCGACTACATGGACGTCTCGCCGCGCCAGATGGTGTCGGTGGGTACCTCGCTGATCCCGTTCCTCGAGCACGACGACGCCAACCGTGCACTGATGGGCGCCAACATGCAGCGTCAGGCTGTGCCGCTGGTGCGCGCCCAGGCGCCGATTGTGGGTACCGGTATGGAGGGCTACTCGGCCGTTGATGCCGGTGACGTGGTCACCGCAGTGAACGCCGGTGTGGTCACCTCGGTATCGGCCGACCAGGTCACCGTGCAGACCGACGATGGTGGCAGCGAGTCGTACTTCCTGCGCAAATTCCAGCGCTCGAACGCCGGCACCTGCTACAACCACCGCGTGATCGTCAAGGCTGGCGACCGCGTTGAGGTTGGCGAAGTGATTGCCGACGGCCCCTCGACCGACCGCGGTGAACTCGCGCTCGGTGCGAACCTGCTCGTGGCATTCATGCCGTGGGAGGGTCACAACTTCGAGGACGCCATCATCATCAGCCAGAACCTCGTGAAAGACGACGTGCTCTCGTCGATCCACATCGAGGAATACGAGGTGGATGCTCGCGACACCAAGCTCGGTAAGGAAGAAATCACCGCCGACCTGCCCAACGTGTCGCAAGACATGCTCAAAGACCTCGACGAGCGCGGCATTATCCGCATCGGTGCCGAGGTGCGCCCCGGCGACATCCTCGTCGGTAAGGTCACCCCGAAGGGTGAGACCGAGCTCAGTGCTGAAGAGCGCCTGCTGCGCGCCATCTTCAACGAAAAGAGCCGCGAGGTGCGCGACACCTCGCTGAAGGTACCCCACGGTCAGCAGGGCACCGTCATTGGCGTCAAGCTGTTTGACGTTGAGGCCGGCGACGACGAGCTCGGCTCGGGCGTGAACCAGCGCGTGATCGTCTACATCGCCCAGAAGCGCAAGATCACCGAGGGTGACAAGCTCGCGGGCCGCCACGGTAACAAGGGTGTCATCGCCAAGATCCTGCCCGAAGAAGATATGCCGTTCCTCGAGGACGGCACCCCGGTCGACATCATCCTGAACCCGCTGGGTATCCCGAAGCGAATGAACTTCGGTCAGGTCATGGAGTCGCACCTCGGTTGGGCCGCCTCGCAGGGTTGGGATATCGAGGGTAAGCCTGAGTGGGCTGCACAACTGCCCGAGGCTGCCTACCACGTCGAGGCTGGAACCCGCGTGGCCACCCCGGTCTTCGACGGTGCGACCCAGGAAGAGCTCACCGGTCTGCTCGGCTCGACCCGTCCGAACCGTGACGGCGACCGACTGATCGACGAGACGGGTAAGACCCGCCTGTTTGACGGCCGCTCGGGCGAACCGTTCCCCGACCCGGTCTCGGTTGGCTACATGTACATCCTGAAGCTGCACCACCTCGTCGACGACAAGATCCACGCTCGTTCGACCGGTCCTTATTCGATGATTACCCAGCAGCCGTTGGGTGGTAAGGCCCAGTTCGGTGGTCAGCGCTTCGGTGAGATGGAGGTGTGGGCACTCGAAGCCTACGGCGCCGCCTACACGCTGCAGGAGCTGCTCACCATCAAGTCGGACGACATCGTCGGTCGTGTGAAGGCATACGAATCGATCGTGAAGGGCGACAACATCCAGAAGCCCGGTATCCCCGAGTCGTTCCGCGTGCTCGTGCGCGAAATGCGCTCGCTGTGCCTCAACGTCGAAGTTCTCGGAGCTGACGGCCAGACGCTCAGCCTCGAAGAGAACGACGATGACGCTTACCGCGCCGCCGAAGAACTCGGCATCAATATCTCCAGCCGGTTCGAGTCGGCCTCGGTCGAAGAGATCTAGCCCGGTACTGAGAATCGAATCGCGTTCAGATTTAGGAGAAATCAGAATTGATCGACGCAACAAAGTTTGACAGCCTCAGCATCGGGCTGGCGACCAGCGACGACATCCTCGCTTGGTCGAAGGGTGAAGTAAAAAAGCCCGAAACCATCAACTACCGCACCCTCAAGCCCGAGAAGGACGGTCTGTTCGGTGAGCAGATTTTCGGTCCATCGCGCGACTGGGAGTGTGCCTGCGGTAAATACAAGCGCGTGCGCTTCAAGGGCATCATCTGTGAGCGCTGCGGTGTTGAAGTCACCAAGTCATCGGTGCGACGCGAGCGGATGGGACACATCAACCTCGCCGCACCCGTGACCCACATCTGGTACTTCAAGGGTGTGCCGTCGCGTCTGGGTTACCTGCTCGACATGGCGCCCAAGGACCTCGAAAAGGTCATCTACTTCGCCGCCTACATGGTGGTTTCGGTGGATGAAGAGGGTCGCCGCGACGACCTCGACGAGCTCGAACAAGAGCTGCGTCTCGAGCTCGAGTCGATCGGCAAGTCACGCGACTCGCAGATCAACAACAAGCTCGCCGAGCTCGAAAAGACGCTCGCTGAGCTTGAGGCTGACGACGCCACTGCCGACCAGAAGCGCAAGGCCAAGGACGCCAGCGACAAGGAGCTCGCGCGTATCCGCAAGGAATCAGACGCACTCATCCAGCAGCTCGAGCGTGTGTTTGAAGCGTTCAAGGAGCTCAAGGTTGGTGAATTGCGCGCCGACGACGCCGACTACGCCGAGCTCGTCGACCGCTACGGCGACTACTTCGAGGCCTACATGGGCGCCGAAGCCATCCAGCGCCGCCTGCGCGATTTCGACCTCGAGAGCGAAGCTGAGAGCCTGCGCGAGCAGATCCAGACCGGTAAGGGTCAGAAGAAGATCCGCGCCATCAAGCGTCTCAAGGTGGTGACCGCGTTCCTCAGCACCAACAACAAGCCCGAGGCTATGGTGCTCGACGTGATCCCGGTCATCCCACCGGAGCTGCGCCCGATGGTTCAGCTTGACGGTGGCCGTTTTGCGACCAGTGACCTCAACGACCTCTACCGTCGTGTCATCAACCGCAACAACCGTCTGCGCCGCCTGCTCGACCTCGCTGCTCCCGAGATCATCGTGAACAACGAGAAACGCATGCTGCAGGAGGCCGTCGACGCGCTGTTCGACAACGGCCGCCGTGGTCGTCCGGTGACCGGCACCGGTAACCGCGCACTGAAGTCGCTCAGCGACATGCTCAAGGGTAAGCAGGGTCGTTTCCGTCAAAACCTGCTCGGTAAGCGCGTTGACTACTCGGGCCGCTCGGTGATCATCGTTGGTCCGACCCTGAAGATGCACCAGTGCGGTCTGCCCAAGCAGATGGCACTTGAGCTGTTCAAGCCGTACGTCATCAAGCGCCTGATCGACCTCGGTCACGCATCCAACATCAAGGCAGCCAAGCGCGCCGTTGAGCGTGCCAAGCCCGAGGTGTGGGACGTGCTCGAAGAAGTCATTCGTGAGCGCCCGGTGCTGCTCAACCGTGCACCCACCCTGCACCGTCTCGGTATCCAGGCTTTCGAGCCGCAGCTCGTTGAGGGTAAGGCCATCCAGCTGCACCCGCTCGCCTGTGCGGCGTTCAACGCTGACTTCGACGGCGACCAGATGGCTGTGCACCTGCCGCTGTCGGTTGAGGCGCAGGCCGAGGCCCGCATCCTCATGCTCGCCTCGAACAACATCCTCAAGCCCTCGGACGGTCGACCCGTGACCCTGCCCTCGCAGGACATGGTTGCCGGTCTCTACCACCTCACCTTCCAGCGTGATGACGTTGTGGGTGTGGGTCGTTCGTTCTCGTCGGTTGCCGAAGCGATCCTGGCAATGGATGAGGGCACTCTGCACCTCAACGCCAAGGTCAGCATCCGTATCACCGATGGCGCTGGCGGGTCGACTGTGCGTGAGACCACGCTCGGCCGGGCACTGTTCAACGAACTGCTGCCGGACGACTACCCGTACCTCGACAAGGTCATGACCAAGGGTCAGCTCTCGAGCGTCGTGAACTACCTCGCCGAGCGCTACGACAAGGACGTGGTTGCCAGCACCCTCGACAAGATCAAGGACGCTGGTTTCCACTGGGCAACCCGCTCGGGTATTTCGCTCGCAATTAGTGACGTGGTGGTGCCCGACACCAAGGAAGCCATCGTTGCCGAGACCGAGGCCAAGGTTGCCGAGCTGCGCGACGACTACACCATGGGTCTTATTTCGCAGGCCGAGTACCGCGAAAAGACCATCGCGATGTGGGAAGACGCCACCGAGCGCGTGGCCGAAGACACCCGCGAACAGTTCCCCGACACCAACTCAATTCACCGCATGGTGACCGCGGGTGCTAACGGTAACTGGCTGCAGGTGCGTCAGGTTGCCGGTATGCGAGGCATCGTGGCGAACCCGAAGGGTGAGAAGATTGCTCGTCCGATCATTCACTCGTACCGCGAGGGTCTGACCGTGCTCGAGTACTTCTCGTCGACCCACGGTGCTCGTAAGGGTCTGGCCGACACCGCCCTCAAGACCGCCGACTCGGGTTACCTCACCCGTCGTCTGGTGGACGTTTCGCAGGATGTGATCATCCGCGAACTCGACTGTGGCACGCGCAAGGGCCTCACCCTGCCGATCGTCCAGACCGACGCGACTGGTGAAGTGCAGCTGGCCGACAACGTTGAAAACTCGGTGTACGCCCGTACCCTGGCGGTTGACGTCAAGGATGCCGAGGGTAACGTGCTGGCTCAGGCTGGCGACCCTGTCGGTGACGTGCTCATCGAGCAGTTTGTTGCCGCCGGTGTGCGCGAGGTTGCCGTACGTTCGGTGCTCACCTGTGAATCGCAGATCGGTGTTTGTGCCAAGTGCTACGGCCGTTCGATGTCGGCGTCGCAGCTTGCCGATCTCGGTGAGGCCGTCGGTATTATCGCGGCCCAGTCGATTGGTGAGCCCGGTACCCAGCTGACGATGCGTACCTTCCACACCGGTGGTATTGCCGGTGCTGCCGACATCACCCAGGGTCTGCCCCGTGTGCAGGAGCTTTTCGAGGCACGCACTCCGAAGGGGGCAGCGCCGCTGGCGAAGGTGGCCGGTATCATCACCATTCAGGACACCGAGAAACAGCGCAAGCTGGTGCTCACGCCCGACAACAAGGATGAAGAGCCCATTACCTACCCGGTGACCAAGCGTGCCGAACTGCTGGTTGAAGAGGGTGCTCGTGTTGAGCCCGGTCAGCAGCTGGTTGAGGGTCCGCTCGACCCGAAGGATGTGCTTGAGGTGCGTGGCCCGGCGGCCGTGCAGAAGTACCTCGTGCAGGGTGTGCAGGAGGTGTACAACAGCCAGGGTGTGCCGATTCACGACAAGCACATCGAGGTGATTGTGCGCCAGATGCTGCGCAAGGTCACGATTAACGAGTCGGGCGACACCAACATGCTGCCCGGTGAGCTGATCGACCGTCAGAGCTTCCAGGCCGCTAACCGCCAGGCGGTAACCGAGGGCCGTCGCCCGGCTTCGGGTCGACCCGAGGTGATGGGTATCACCAAGGCGTCGCTGGCTACCGAGTCGTGGCTGTCGGCCGCATCGTTCCAGGAGACCACCCGCGTGCTCACGCAGGCGGCTATGGAACAGAAGACCGACCCGCTGCTCGGCCTCAAAGAGAACGTCATCATCGGTCGCCTCATCACCGCTGGTACCGGTCTCAACGAGTACTCCGACCAGGTGGTGGAGGCTACCGAAGAGGCAATTGCCGAGCGGTACCCCTACCAGCAGGAGAACATCGACTACGAAGCCGATCTGTCGTTTGCCGACTTCGACTCGTTCGGAGCTGACAGCGACTTCGGTATCACGTTCGAATAGAAAAACGCTCTCGCTAGTTGTAGCGGAGATGCAGCGGGGCTCGCGCCGGGTGCGCGGGCCCCGCTCGCTTTTTCTTTCGCGATGCTGATCCGTCGCCGGATGCGCGGCACATTCGGCGCGGCAAGCGGGTAAGGCCCGGCATGCGCAATAGTGTGGCCTGCATGACCGATGAATACCGCGCTCCTCAGCCCTATGACGATGGGCCGCGCTACGACGACGACCGCGCCCCTGCAACCACTGCCGATCAGGCAGCCGGTGGCGACGAGCAGCAGCGCGTGTTTGCGATGCCCGCAGCCGAGCAGGCCGCTCGCGCGGAAAGAGCAGCCGAGCCGGAAGCTCGTGGGGAAGGTGTCGGCGAGCAGGCAGCTGCTGAGCCGGATAGCGAACCGGAAGCTGCGGATGCGGCCAGCGTCGACGCCGCGCCGGCACCGGCCAACCAGGATGCTGCGACGCAAGCTGCCGCAGCGGCTGCTGAACAATCACATTTTGAAAGTGCTCCGACGCAGCAGGATGAGCGCCTCATGGAGGCGGTGCAGCGATCGCGTCATCTGCCGCTTGACGGTGAATATGAAGTCGCGCCGGTCAGCTCGCAGGTAGCTGACAACACATCGGCGCCGGCAGCCGAAGGGGAAGTGCAGCCCGCACCGGCGGCGCACCCTGACGCAGCCACCGAAACTGCGGCGCACTCTTTCGCGGCCACCGAAACTGCGGCGCAAACACAGCGCATCGAGACAACACCAACCCCCGCCGCAGAACCCTCGCAACCGGATGCATCCAGTGTGACCGCAGCGCCGGACGCGGTTGCTTCCGCGACCGTGGACGATGACGAGACCTTCGCGCCGCTCGGGATTTCGGTGACCGAGGGCCTGCTGGTTAAGCCCGAAAAACCCAGTAACCGCGGGTTTGCCGTACTGATGTCGGTGTTTGCGACCGTACTATTTGCGGCTGGCTATGCGGTTGCGTTCACCTTTGCGCGCAAGCTGTTCAGCCCTGATCTCGAAATTGTTGACGGGCTCATGCAGCTCGTGGGCTCGATGCAGTTCTACCTGCCGGTGGCTGTGTTTTTCGTGGTTTTCCTGTTCTGGTCGCTACTGGCGAATCGCGCGCGGTGGTGGGGCTACATTGTCGCCTCGCAGGTGCTGGCCGTGCTGGTGGCCGCGGCCTGCTATGCCGCAGTGGGGCTGAACGCGGTGCTCGCGGGGGAGCCGTTCACCGCGGATGTGTTCCTGCAGGCGCTGCGCGACTATGTGCACCTGCCCGGTGCGCTACTGGCCGCACTCGTCGCGATTCCGGTGGTCACCTGGTTTGGCGGTATCAGCGCCATGCGCGGACGCAAGCTCGCTCGCGAATATGAGCACGAACTCGCCGAGTATGAGCGGCGGGTCGAGATTGAGCGTGAGCAGATGCGCGAGCAGCGCGATACCAGCGCTGCCGAATAAACTCATCGGCAGTTTAGGGCCCGATTGCCTCCTAGGCTTGACCGCTTTCTGACGCCCCGGTAACATGTTCAGGTGCGCCGGACTCGGCGTGCCTGAAATGCACCGTGGGAATCACCTTCTCGTGATGCCCCGGCAGGTAGCCGCCGGACGTCCGTGCAGGACGTGTTACTTACCAGCGATATCGCATGTTGTCGTATTGCCGGTGAGCCGGGCGAACGCCCGAAGCTGCAGTCCGCAGCCAATCACACAGAGCAATACACCATCAAGGAGAATTACCAAGTGCCAACCATTCAGCAGTTGGTTCGCAAGGGCCGCAAGCCCAAGGTGAGCCGTTCAAACTCGCCCGCACTCAAGGGCAACCCCATGCAGCGCGGTGTGTGCACCCGTGTCTACACCACCACCCCGAAGAAGCCGAACTCGGCACTGCGCAAGGTAGCCCGTGTGAAGCTTTCGAACGGTACTGAGGTCACCGCCTACATCCCCGGCGAGGGTCACAACCTGCAGGAGCACTCGATGGTGCTCGTGCGCGGTGGTCGTGTGAAGGACCTTCCCGGTGTGCGCTACCACATCGTTCGCGGTGCGCTTGACACCCAGGCAGTCAAGGGCCGCAAGCAGGCTCGTAGCCACTACGGCGCCAAGAAGGAGAAGTAATGCCACGTAAGGGACCCGCGCAGAAGCGCCCCGTCGTTATCGACCCCGTCTACGGTTCGCCGGTAGTCAGCCAGCTGGTCAACAAGGTGCTCGTTGACGGCAAGAAGTCGCAGGCTGAGCGCATTGTTTACGGCGCGCTCGAAAACGTCGCCAACAAGACCGGCGAAGACGCTGTCGGCATGCTCAAGAAGGCGCTCGACAACATTCGCCCGACCCTCGAGGTTCGTAGCCGCCGTGTAGGTGGTTCGACCTACCAGGTGCCGGTTGAGGTGAAGCCGCACCGCGCCAACACGCTCGCACTGCGTTGGCTCGCCGGCTACGCCAAGGTGCGTCGCGAAAAGACCATGACCGACCGTCTCACCAACGAGATCCTCGACGCCTCGAACGGCCTCGGTGCCGCGGTGAAGCGCCGCGAAGACATGCACAAGATGGCCGAATCGAACAAGGCCTTCGCACACTACCGCTGGTAGTTTCCAAACCGGTCAACAAGACATGCTAAGCAGTCTTGTCGGCCGGTTTGCGGTTGGAGTAACCAACTCGAGCCGCGAATTAGAGCAGTAACCCACACATCAACAAACGGGAGACACCGTGGCACAGGAAGTGCAGACAGACCTTAAGAAGGTCCGCAATATCGGCATCATGGCGCACATTGACGCCGGTAAGACCACGACTACCGAGCGCATCCTGTTCTACACGGGTGTTAACCACAAGATCGGTGAGTCGCACGACGGTGCGGCCACCATGGACTGGATGGCTCAGGAGCAGGAGCGCGGTATCACCATTACCTCGGCTGCTACCACCTGCTACTGGAACAACACGCAGATCAACATCATCGACACCCCGGGTCACGTCGACTTCACCGTCGAGGTGGAGCGCTCGCTGCGCGTGCTCGACGGTGCCGTCGCTGTGTTCGATGGTAAGGAAGGTGTTGAGCCGCAGTCGGAGACCGTGTGGCGTCAGGCCGACAAGTACAATGTGCCGCGCATCTGCTTCATCAACAAGATGGACAAGCTCGGTGCCGACTTCTACCACTCGGTTGAAACCATCAAGTCGCGCCTGGGCGTGAAGCCGCTCGTGCTGCAGCTGCCGATCGGCGCTGAGAACGACTTCATCGGTGTCGTTGACCTCGTCAAGATGCAGGCGCTCACCTGGCGCGGTGACGACAAGGGCGCTGTGGCTCCCGGTACTCCCGCCGAGATCGAAGAGATCCCTGCCGACCTCGTCGATAAGGCTGAGGAATACCGTGCTGAGCTGCTCGAGACCGTGGCCGAGAACAGCGAAGAGCTGCTCGAAAAGTACCTCGGTGGCGAAGAGCTCACCGTCGAAGAAATCCAGGCCGGCATCCGCGAGCTCACCATTGCTGGTGACGCATTCCCTGTGATCTGTGGTACCGCCTTCAAGAACCGCGGTGTGCAGCCCATGCTCGACGCCGTGGTGGCATACCTTCCCTCGCCGCTCGACGTGCCTCCGATGAAGGCCACCCTGCCGAACGACCCCGAGGCTATCGTTGAGCGCCCCTCGAGCAAGGATGCCCCCTTCTCGGCACTCGCGTTCAAGGTGGCGGTGCACCCGTTCTACGGCCGCCTCACCTACGTGCGCGTCTACTCGGGTCAGGTTTCGACTGGTACCCAGGTGCTCAACTCGACCAAGGGTAAGAAGGAGCGCATCGGTAAGCTCTTCCAGATGCACTCCAACAAGGAGAACCCGGTTGACGAGGTAATCGCGGGTCACATCTACGCCGTTATCGGCCTCAAGGACACCACCACCGGTGACACCCTGTGTGACATCAACGAACCCGTCGTGCTCGAGTCGATGACCTTCCCCGAGCCGGTTATTTCGGTGGCAATCGAGCCGAACTCGAAGGCCGACCAGGAGAAGCTCGGTACTGCTATTCAGAAGCTGGCCGAAGAAGACCCGACCTTCCGCGTTGAGCTAAACCCCGAAACTGGCCAGACCACCATCTCGGGTATGGGTGAGCTGCACCTCGACATTCTCGTCGACCGCATGAAGCGCGAGTTCAAGGTTGAGGCAAACATCGGTAAGCCGCAGGTGGCCTACCGTGAAACTATCCGTCGCACCGTCGAGCGCTACGACTACACCCACAAGAAGCAGACCGGTGGTTCGGGTCAGTTCGCTAAGGTGCAGATCAAGCTCGAGCCGCTCGAGGTTGAGGGCGACAAGATTTACGAGTTCGAGAACGCCGTTACCGGTGGTCGCGTGCCGAGGGAATACATCCCCTCGGTTGACGCCGGTATTCAGGATGCAATGCAGGTGGGTATTCTCGCCGGCTTCCCGGTGGTGGGCGTCAAGGCCACCCTGGTTGACGGTGCCTACCACGACGTTGACTCTTCGGAGATGGCGTTCAAGATCGCGGGTTCGATGGCGTTCAAGGAGGCCGCAGCCAAGGCCTCGCCGGCGCTGCTCGAACCGCTCATGAAGGTCGAGGTGCGCACCCCTGAGGAATACATGGGTGACGTCATCGGCGACCTCAACTCTCGCCGCGGTCAAATCCAGTCGATGGAGGATGCCTCGGGTGTGAAGGTGGTGCGTGCACTCGTACCGCTTTCGGAGATGTTCGGCTACATCGGTGACCTGCGCTCGAAGACTTCGGGTCGCGCCGTGTACTCGATGGAGTTCGACTCGTATGCGGAGGTCCCGAAGGCCGTCGCAGACGAGATCATCGAAAAGGGTAAGGGCGCCTAGTTGACGCACTGCGTCGCAACGCGCTAAACCCCTACACTCGATCGTCCAGGTGACGACCGGGTATACTAAGCAACTGTCAAATTTTTCAAAGTTACGATTCTCGCGATAGCGTAGAGCGTTACCAAGAAACCGTCCTGAGGAGGACCCACAGTGGCCAAGGCCAAGTTTGAGCGGACTAAGCCGCACGTCAACATCGGAACGATCGGTCACGTTGACCACGGTAAGACGACCCTGTCGGCTGCCATCTCGAAGGTGCTGGCTGACAAGTACCCGTCGGAGGTCAACGTCAAGCGTGACTTCGACACCATCGACTCGGCTCCTGAAGAGCGCCAGCGTGGTATCACCATCAACGTCTCGCACATCGAGTACGAGACTCCGAAGCGTCACTACGCACACGTTGACGCTCCCGGCCACGCCGACTACGTGAAGAACATGATCACCGGTGCGGCCCAGATGGACGGCGCAATCCTCGTGGTTGCTGCTACCGACGGTCCGATGGCGCAGACCCGTGAGCACGTGCTGCTCGCTAAGCAGGTTGGCGTTCCCTACCTGCTCGCTGCACTGAACAAGTCGGACATGGTCGACGACGAGGAAATCCTCGAGCTCGTCGAGATGGAAATCTCGGAGCTGTTCGACTCGCAGGGCTTCGACGCCGACGCACCGATCGTGCGTGTTTCGGCGCTCAAGGCTCTCGAGGGCGAAGAGAAGTGGGTCAACTCGATCCTCGAGCTCATGGACGCCGTTGACGAGAACATTCCCGACCCGGTGCGTGACAAGGACAAGCCGTTCCTCATGCCCATCGAGGACGTCTTCACCATCACCGGTCGCGGTACCGTTGTGACCGGCCGTGCCGAGCGCGGTACCCTCGCGATCAACTCGGAAGTTGAGATCGTCGGTCTCCGCCCGACCCAGAAGACCACCGTTACCGGTATCGAGATGTTCCACAAGCAGCTCGACGAGGCTTGGGCCGGTGAGAACTGTGGTCTGCTGCTCCGTGGTCTCAAGCGTGAAGACGTTGAGCGTGGCCAGGTTGTTGCAGCCCCCGGTTCGGTGACCCCGCACACCAACTTCGAGGGCACCGCGTACATCCTCTCGAAGGAAGAGGGTGGCCGCCACAACCCCTTCTACACCAACTACCGTCCGCAGTTCTACTTCCGTACCACTGACGTGACCGGTGTGATCACCCTGCCCGAGGGCAAGGAAATGGTTATGCCCGGTGACACCGTGGAGATGACCGTTGAGCTCATCCAGCCCATCGCTATGGAAGAGGGCCTCGGCTTCGCTATCCGTGAAGGTGGCCGCACCGTCGGCGCCGGCACCGTGAGCAAGATCATCAAGTAGTCACTGACTGCTCGCTAAGGCGGGTGGCAACCTTCGGGTTGTCACCCGCCTTTTGTTGGTCACTGTGCCAAGGGCCATTCAATCGCCGGTTGTATCTCCGATTAATTCTCGTGAATAGGCGCGGCAGTATCGGCGAAAGCAGCTAGCCTTTACCAGTGCCCATACAACGAGGGGATGGAATGAACAACCAGTCGATGGGGAACGCACCGGGCTACCAAGGTCAGGTCCCGCAGCAGCGGTGGCCGGCTCAGTCACAGCCCGCGATGGATGGGATGCCGCCGCTTCCCGAGCTTCACCCGCAGCATCAGCACACGGCCAAGCGGCGCCGGCGCACTGGTTGGATCGTGGGACTCTCGGCCGCAGTTGTGATTCTCCTCGCCCTCGGAGCCTGGAGCGTACTCGCGCTGACATCGCGCTCCGGTGCTGACACACCAGAAAATGCTGCGGTGAAGCTGCTGCGCTCGGCCGCCGGTTTTGACATTGTCACTCTCAGCCAGGTGGTTTCAGCCAGTGAACTCGGTGTGGTGGCCGGGCCGATCCAAGAAGTGATGAAAAGCGGCGGTGGTGGGAACCCCGGCGCTGATATCCCCGGCGTGCAATCGGCAGTGCAAGAGCTCAACGCGGCTGCCAATGTGAGCCTCGAAAACTTTCAGTCCGACACCACCGAAATTACCGATGGGGTAGTGGCGGTCCGCATCCAGTCGGGCCAGCTCATTATTGAGGGTGACACCGCGCGATACCAGCAAGCTCTCACCGACATGCAGCGTGCGGTGGCATACGAGTCGGCTCTGATGGACGGCGCTACCGAAGAAGAGGCTGCGGAGCGAGCCAAGAACGACGTTGAACCGGTAACCGACGTCACGCTGCCGAAAACGATCGATCTCGAACACCTCGACGAACTCGACCCGAGCGCACCGGATGTGAAGCTCAGCCTGGTCGCGGTGCAAGAAGACGGCCGCTGGTACATCAGCCCGGTAATGTCGCTATTTGAAACTCTTTCAACTGTGACCGGCGGCAGCGCAATGCGTGGCGATGAAGTGCTGCCGGCGCATCCCGCCAAAACTCCGGAAGCTGCGGGTCTGCAATTTGTCGACAGCCTGCTCACCGACACGATGACCGTCACACAGGGGCTCAGCACTTTTGAAAACACAATCGGTTCGCTCGCGGTTCCCGAACGGCGGGTGCTCTCGCTCTATTTGCTGCCGCTGATCGAGCAGGCCCTGGGTAGTGCGGGGCCAAGCGGGCCCGGCGCGCCGCGACTCAAGCTGAGGGGTGATTTTGAACGGGTCAAGAGCACCGGAGACATCATGGTGCTACCCGAGAAGATTACGGTCAGCGTTGACGGACAACCCCAGCTCACGCTGTCGGGAACCTGCGCACTAGTAGCGAGTAGTGGCCAGGAAAGCTGTCTAGAAGACGCCTGGCCCGGCTTCGAGGCGCTCGGACTTGACGAACTCGGACTCGTCATCGTGAAAGAAGACGGCGGCTATGTGGTGAGCATCTACGACACCGTGAGGGTGTGGCTGCAGACCGCTAGCGAAAACTATCTCAAGCTGCGGGATGCGGGCGAACTCGACCGGCTGCGCGGCTGAGAACCGATGGTAGGGCAGGGATGCTCGGCCACAATTCAGAAAAGAGGAAAAATTATGATTGTCACCACCACTAATTCGGTCGAAGGTCACCAGATTGCACAGTATCTGCGTGTGGTTTCGGGCGAGACCATCGTGGGTATCAATATGTTCAAAGACCTCGGCGCGGGCTTCCGCAATATCGTCGGTGGCCGCAGCGCTGCCTACGAGGGCGAGGTGCAGCAGGCTCGCGAAACAGCGCTTGGTGAGATGGTGCAGCGCGCCATTGAACTCGGGGCACAGGGTATTGTCGGCGTCGACATCGACTACGAATCGCTCGGCCAGGGCGGCATGATGATGGTGTGCGCCAGCGGCACCGCGGTACGTTTTCAGTAGCTGCTATTTACCGGGCTGATGCGGGCGACAATTGTTAAGCAAGCTTGAAGATTTGTTCGCATAGGCTCAACTCGACTCGACCCGATCACAGCGGCGAGTTGCCCGTTAATTATTGAAAAAGGAGCCCAACATGGCAGATCTCAACGGCGACGGCAAAGAAAGCTTCGGCGAAAAAGTACAGAGCCTCGGCAAGACCATCGGCGAGAAGGCCGCCGACCTGCGTGATAGCGAGGGTGTGCAGAACGCCATCCACGGCGCTGGTGACGCAGCCAAGAAGGTGACCGGGGGCAAGTTCGACGACAAGATCGACGAGGCTGTCGACAAGCTTGACGGGCCCAACAACTAGCCACCAGCGTTGAAATAGCCAAGCGCACGGCGCGATCAATCTCAATACGGGCGAGCGCCCCGGAAGATCGGATGCACCCGACCTGCCGGGGCGCTCGCCCGTTTTAGTGCGCTACATGGTGTCGAGCAGCTGCTGGGCGAGTTCGACAGTCGTGCGCGGGTTCACGATCGCAAACCGCATGATCGGTTCGCCACGGTGTGAAGACGGCGTGGCGAAGGCGATTTGTTCGTCCAGCATGCGGTCGCTCCAGCTCTGGTAATCGGCAAGCTCCCAACCGATGCGGCGGAAGGCCACCACGGATAGATCTGGGTCGCGCACGAGCTCGAGATTCGGGTGCTCGCGCACGCGCTCGGCAATTGTGTGGGCGGTGGTGATGCAGTGCTCGATCGCGGTGCGGTAGGCACCAGCACCATAGGTTGCGAGTGAAAACCACAGCGGCAGCCCGCGCGCCCGGCGCGATAGCTGGATGCCATAGTCCGACGGGTTCCAATCTTCACCCTCGAGCGTGTCGAGATAGCCCGCTTTCTGAGTGTGGGCCATGCGCGCCAGTTGGGGTTCGCGGTAGAGCAGCGCGCACGCATCAAAGGGAGCGAAAAGCCATTTGTGCGGATCGACGATGAGCGAGTCGGCGGCCTCGAGGCCATTGAACCGATTCCGCATCGACGGGGTGAGTGCGGCCGCGAGGCCGTAGGCGCCGTCAACGTGCAGCCAGAAGTTGTGGCGCTGCTTGAGCTTGGCGATCGAGGCGAGATCGTCGACGATGCCGAGGTTGGTTGACCCGGCGGTCGCGACCACCGCAACCACCGCATCCCCATACTCTTCAAGCGCCGCTTCGACAGCCTCGCCCGAGAGGCGACCTTGTTCGTCGACTGGCACGGTCACCGCATCCACATCCATGACCTCGGCAGCCGACACCACCGACGAGTGGGTCTCAGCGCTGCAGATCACGACCCAGCGCGAAGGAAGGTCCTTGCCCTCCTCGGTCAGCCGCCGACGGTGCGCATGCCGAGCGGTGACCAGTGCCGAAAGGTTGCCGATAGTGCCGCCCTGCACGAACGAGCCGCCGGCAGCTTCGGGCAGACTGAATTCACGGGCGAGGAAGGCGAGCACCTCGTTTTCCGCGTACACCGCCCCGGCGCCGTCGAGCCACGACCCGCCAAACAGCGAGGATGCCGACACCACCATGTCGAACGACACGGCAGCTTTTGTGGGCGCCGAGGGGATAAACGCGAGGTAGCCGGGGCTATCGGTCGATACGCAGGCCGGAGCAAGCACTCCCTCGAACATCGACAGTGCGCGTTCAGAGCCGATGCCCTCTTCGCAGATCGAGCCCGGAGCCAGCCGTCGGAATTCCTTGAGGGGGAGTGGCTTATCGAGCGGCACATCAAAGATGAGACGTCGACGCGAGTAGTCGATCACGCGGTCGATCATCGTGAGCATCTCGGGCGAGACCTCGTGCATTCGAGTTGCACCGGTGGGTTCAGGCAGAGCGTGAGCTTCGCTCATCGTTGAGCGTTCCTTTCGTCACAGGATGCGGTGCCGTAAGGGGTGGTGCAGCACCGCACGCGACCGCGGCCGGTCGCCGGCATACAAGCATAGGGCCGGGTGCCCAAAAAAAGCACCGGGATGCGGAAAACGCGACGAATTTCGACTCTCAGGAAAATCCGACACGCCCGGGTTGCATGAACACTTCAAGCCGGGCTAAGATTCTTGAGTTCAATACTTCGGACGGGCCCAGCGCTCTTCGCTGCGAATCCATCCGAATCACTGCCGAGTCAGTGCATCGCCGTACCGAGTACAGGCGCTGCCGCCGGTAGCAGAGCACGGCTCGCGCGAGCCTAGGCATAAGTGTCTGACTCGCCTCGCCGTCACATCTGCCCGAGTGTAAACGCGCTCCGGGTCGGTGAACTTGACAGATACATAGTGGTGCACGCCGACTGCAGCGCAGTCCAAATGCAAGTGAGGCCGACCACGGCCGATTCGATCAAGGCCGCAGGCCAGAGAAACAGGAGTGGACATGGCGGGACAGAAGATCCGCATTCGACTGAAGTCGTATGACCACGAAGTCATCGACAACTCCGCGCGCAAGATCGTCGACACGGTCACCCGCGCAGGCGCATCCGTCATCGGGCCCGTCCCGCTGCCGACCGAGAAGCAGGTCATTACGGTGATCCGCTCACCTCACAAGTACAAGGACAGCCGCGAGCAGTTTGAAAAGCGCACCCACAAGCGGCTGATCGACATCGTCGACCCGACCCCGAAGGCTGTCGATTCGCTCATGCGTCTCGACCTTCCGGCCGACGTCAACATCGAGATCAAGCTCTAGAGGAATCCATGGCTACCGCAACGAAGACATATAAGGGGCTGCTCGGCACCAAGCTGGGCATGACCCAGATTTGGGACGAAGAGAACCGTATGGTTCCCGTCACCGTCATCCAGGTGAGCCCGAACGTCGTGACCCAGATCCGCACCCTCGAGAAGGACGGTTACGAGGCTGTTCAGATCGCCGCCGGTGCGATTGACCCGCGCAAGGTGAACCAGCCCAGCGCTGGCCACTTCAAGGCAGCTGGTGTCACCCCGCGCCGTCACCTCACCGAGATCCGCACCCCGGATGCATCCGAGTACGAACTCGGTCAGGAACTTAACGTCGACATCTTCGAAGTTGGCCAGGTCGTAGACGTGGTCGGCACCTCGAAGGGTAAGGGCTTTGCCGGCACCATGAAGCGCCACAACTTTGCAGGTGTGGGCGCATCGCACGGTCAGCACAAGAACCACCGCAAGCCCGGTTCGATCGGTGCTTCGGCTACCCCCAGCCGCGTTTTCAAGGGCACCCGCATGGCTGGTCGCATGGGTAACGACCGCGTTACCGTGCAGAACCTCACCATCCAGGGCGTCGACGTCGAGCGCGGTCTGCTGCTCGTCAAGGGCGCTGTCCCCGGCGCTAAGGGCCGACTCGTATTCGTTCGTAACGCAGTGAAGGGAGCCTAGCCAGATGGCTACCAACACCATTGACGTTCTCGACTCGACCGGTAAGAAGGCCGGCACCGTCGAACTCCCCGCTGAGATTTTCGACGTCGAGATCAGCATCCCGCTCGTGCACCAGGTGGTTGTCGCCCAGCAGGCCGCAGCTCGCCAGGGTACGCACAAGACCAAGAACCGCGGTGAGCGTAAGGGCTCGGGCCGCAAGCCGTTCAAGCAGAAGGGCACCGGTAACGCCCGCCAGGGTTCGGTGCGCATGCCGCAGCACCGCGGCGGCGGTATCGTCCACGGTCCCGTGCCGCGCAACTACTCGCAGCGCACCCCCAAGAAGATGATCGCTGCAGCACTGCTGCAGTCGCTCTCGGACCGCGCTCGTGGCGGCCGCATCCACGTGTTCACCGAACTGGTGACCGGCGAGGTGCCGTCGACCCGCAGCGCCAAGGCTGCCGTTCGCACCGCCGCTCAGGGCCGCAATGTTCTCGTGGTCGCTGGCCGCGAAGACTCGCTCACCCGCAAGTCGGTGCGCAACCTGCAGGAAGCCCACATCATCGCTGCCGACCAGCTCAACGCCTACGACGTGCTGGTTGCCGACGATGTCGTGTTCCTGAAGGAAGCATTCGACGCGTTCGTCGCGAGCAAGACCAACCCCACCGTTGAGGAGCAGTAGACATGAGCGCAATCAACAAAGACCCGCGCGACGTCATCATCGCACCGGTGATCTCTGAGAAGAGCTACGGCCTCATCGACCAGGGCCAGTACACCTTCGAGGTAGACCCCCGCGCAAACAAGACCGAAATCAAGATCGCCATCGAGCGCATCTTTGACGTCGAGGTCGCAAGCGTTAACACCATCAACCGCAAGGGCAAGACGCGCCGGACTCGCTTCGGCATCGGCAAGCGCAAGGACACCAAGCGCGCCATCGTCACCCTGAAGTCCGGCTCGATCGACATCTTCTCGAACGTCGGCTAACCGGAGGACTAGAGGAAGAACCATGGCGATTCGCAATTACAAGCCCACGACCCCGGGTCGTCGCGGCGGTTCGGTCTCGGAGTTCACCGAGATCACCCGTACGACTCCCGAGAAGTCGCTGCTGAAGCCGCTGCCGAAGACCGGTGGCCGCAACAACCAGGGACGCATCACCACCCGCCACATCGGTGGTGGCCACAAGCGTCAGTACCGCGTCATCGACTTCAAGCGCAACGACAAGGACGGTATCAACGCGAAGGTCGCTCACATCGAGTACGACCCGAACCGCACCGCCCGCATCGCGCTGCTGCACTTCGTTGACGGCACCAAGCGCTACATCATCGCGCCGAACAAGCTCAAGCAGGGCGACATCGTTGAGTCGGGCCCCAACGCCGACATCAAGCCCGGCAACAACCTGCCGCTGCGCAACATCCCCACCGGTACCGTTGTGCACGCAGTTGAGCTCCGCCCCGGCGGCGGTGCCAAGCTCGGCCGCTCGGCTGGCGCCTCGATCCGTCTTGTTGCTAAGGATGGCCCCTACGCGCAGCTGCGTCTGCCCTCGGGTGAAGTTCGCAACGTTGACGCTCGTTGCCGCGCCACCGTCGGTGAAGTTGGCAACGCCGAACAGGCGAACATCGACCTCGGTAAGGCCGGCCGTAAGCGCTGGCTCGGCGTACGACCCACCGTTCGTGGTGTCGTGATGAACCCGGTCGACCACCCGCACGGTGGTGGTGAAGGCCGCACCTCAGGTGGTCGCCACCCGGTGAGCCCCTGGGGTCAGAAGGAAGGCCGCACCCGCAAGCCGAACCTCGAGTCAGACAAGTACATCGTTCGTCGCCGTCCGACCGGCAAGAAGCGCAAGTAGTAGGAGTTCAAGAAGATGCCTCGCAGTCTGAAAAAGGGCCCCTTCGTCGACGAGCACCTGCTGCAAAAGGTGCTGAAGCAGAACGACGCTGGGTCGAAGAACGTGATCAAGACGTGGTCGCGCCGCTCGATGATTGTGCCCGACATGATCGGCCACACCATCGCCGTGCACGACGGCCGCAAGCACATCCCGGTGTTCGTCACCGAGTCGATGATTGGCCACAAGCTCGGCGAATTCGCGCCGACCCGCACCTTCCGCGGCCACGAGAAGGACGACAAGAAGGGTCGCCGTCGCTAACGCGAGGGCACAAAGGAGGAAATCATGGTGGAAGCGATCGCGCGTGCGCGTCACATCCGCGTCACCCCTCAGAAGGCTCGCCGCGTCGTCGACCTCGTCCGCGGCAAGCAGGCGCTCGAAGCGCTCGCCATTCTGAAGTTCGCGCCGCAGGGCGCATCCGAACCGGTCTACAAGGCAGTCGCCTCGGCAGTCGCGAACGCTCGCGTCATTGCCGACAACTCGAACGAGTACCTCGACGAGCGCGACCTGTACGTGTCGACCATCTACGTCGATGAGGGCGTCACCCTCAAGCGCTTCCGTCCGCGCGCCCAGGGCCGTGCCGGACGTATCAACAAGCGCACCAGCCACATCACCGTCGTCGTCTCGACCCCCGAGACCGGCGCCGACGAGCAGAAGGCGGAGAAGTAATGGGACAGAAGATCAATCCGTACGGCTTCCGTCTCGGTATCACCACCGACCACCGGTCGCGCTGGTACGCCGACTCGACCAAGCCGGGCCAGCGCTACGCCGACTACGTGGCTGAGGATGTGCGCATCCGTCAGCACCTCAACGAGTCGCTCGACCGCGCTGGTGTATCGCACATCGAAATCGAGCGCACCCGTGACCGTGTCCGCGTGGACATTCACACCGCCCGCCCGGGCATCGTGATCGGTCGCCGTGGTGCCGAAGCTGAGCGCATCCGCGGCGAGCTCGAAAAGCTCACCGGCAAGCAGATTCAGCTCAACATTCTTGAGGTCAAGAATCCCGACCAGGATGCACAGCTGGTTGCTCAGGGCATCGCCGAGCAGCTCGCTGCCCGTGTGGCCTTCCGTCGCGCAATGCGCAAGGGCCTGCAGGGTGCACAGCGTGCCGGTGCCAAGGGCATCCGAATCCAGGTGTCGGGTCGACTCGGCGGCGCCGAAATGAGCCGCTCGGAGTTCTACCGTGAGGGCCGTGTGCCCCTGCACACCCTGCGCGCCAACATCGACTACGGCTTCTACGAGGCAAAGACCACGTACGGCCGCATCGGTGTGAAGGTGTGGATCTACAAGGGTGACCTCACCAACAAGGAGCTTGCTCGCGAGCAGGCCAACATGAAGTCGCCGCGTGACCGCGGTGACCGTTCGCGCCGCAACCGTCGCAACGACCAGGTTGCTGCTGGATCGGAGGCGTAACCCATGCTGATTCCCCGTCGAGTCAAGCACCGCAAGCAGCACCGTCCCACCCGTAAGGGCCAGGCAACCGGTGGTACCCGCGTGATGTTTGGTGACTACGGCATCCAGGCACTTTCGCCTGCCTATGTCACCAACCGCCAGATTGAGGCAGCGCGTATTGCGATGACCCGTCACATCAAGCGTGGCGGTAAGGTCTGGATCAACATCTTCCCGGACCGCCCGCTGACCAAGAAGCCCGCCGAAACCCGTATGGGTTCGGGTAAGGGCTCGCCCGAGTGGTGGGTCGCAAACGTGAAGCCCGGCCGCGTGCTGTTCGAGGTGGGCGGCGTTGACGAGCAGCTCGCTCGCGAAGCGCTCACCCGTGCGATTCACAAGCTGCCCCTGAAGGCGCGCATCATCACCCGTGAGGAAAGCGAGTAAGCAATGGCGATTGGATCGAAGGAGCTCGCCATCAACGAGCTCGACACCATGGAAGACGCCCGTCTCGCCGAAGAGCTGAAGAAGGCCAAGGAGGAGCTGTTCAACCTCCGCTTCCAGTCGGCTACCGGCCAGGGCGAAGAGCGCGGCCGCCTCAAGGCAGTCAAGCGCGACATCGCGCGCATCTACACCGTGCTGCGCGAACGTGAGCTGGGCATCCGCACCGCTCCCGCACCCGCCGAGCCCAAGGCCCGCAAGCGCGGTAAGAAGGCAGAGGCAGAAGCCGAGGCCAAGGAGGAGACCAAATAATGGCTGAAAACACCGTATCGGCAGCCGACAAGGTCGCCGCCGACAAAGACGCTGCGCAGCACCGCAACTACCGCAAGACCCGCCGCGGTTACGTCGTGAGCGACAAGATGGACAAGACCATCGTCGTGCTCGTTGAAGACCGCGTGAAGCACCCTCTCTACGGCAAGGTGCTCCGCCGTTCCACCAAGATCAAGGCACATGACGAGCAGAACACCGCCGGTATCGGCGACCGCGTGCTCGTTGCCGAGACCCGTCCCCTCAGCGCCGACAAGCGCTGGCGGCTGGTCGAGATCCTCGAGAAGGCGAAGTAGGCCCCGCCTACCCGCTGTAACAGCCAAGGAGACTGAGACATGATTCAGCAGGAATCGCGACTCCGTGTCGCCGACAACACCGGTGCCAAGGAGCTGCTCGCCATCCGCGTGCTCGGGGGTTCGGGAAAGCGCTACGCCGGCCTCGGTGACGTTATCGTCGCCACGGTCAAGGACGCCATCCCTGGCGGCAACGTCAAGAAGGGCGACATCGTCAAGGCAGTAGTCGTTCGCACCAAGAAGCCCACCCGTCGCGTTGATGGCTCGTACATCAAGTTCGACGAGAACGCCGCCGTAATCCTGAAATCGGACGGCGAACCGCGCGGTACGCGTATCTTCGGCCCCGTGGGCCGTGAGCTGCGCGACAAGCGCTTCATGAAGATCATTTCGCTCGCCCCGGAGGTGCTCTAACAATGGCGAAGATTCGCAAGGGTGACCTCGTCGAGGTCATTACGGGCGCAAAGCAGGAACGCGGTGGCGACCGCGGTAAGCAGGGCAAGGTGCTCGAGGTGCTCACGCAGCAGAACCGCGTGATCGTCGAGGGCGTCAACCTGGTTACCAAGCACAAGCGCCCCCAGCAGACCGCAGCTGGCGCCACTGCCGGTGGCATCGAGGTTGTCGAAGCACCCATTCACGTTTCGAATGTGATGCTCGTTGACCCCGAAACCGGCAAGCCCGCTCGCGTCGGCTTCAAAGAGGAGCAGGTCACCAAGGACGGCGTTACCAAGACCGTCCGCACCCGCTACTTCAAGCCCTCGCGTCGTGCAGCAGCCGAGCCCAAGAAGAAGGCTGCCGCGAAAAAAACCACCAAGTCGACTGCAAAGAAGACTGAGAAGAAGGACAACGAGTAGCGCATGACTGAAACCGCTGTGGAGGCTGGCAAAATCCAGCCCCGACTCAAAGTCAAGTACCGCGACGAGCTGCGCGCCAAGCTCCAAGAAGAGCTCGGCCTGAAGAACGTTATGCAGGTGCCCGGCCTCACCAAGATCGTGGTGAACATGGGTGTCGGCGACGCCGCTCGCGACAGCAAGGTGATCGAGGGCGCGATCAACGATCTCACCCTCATCACCGGCCAGAAGCCCAAGGTGAACCGCGCTCGCAAGTCGATCGCACAGTTCAAACTGCGTGAGGGGCAGGCCATCGGTGCCAACGTGACCCTTCGCGGTGACCGTATGTGGGAGTTCCTCGACCGACTGCTGTCGCTGGCGCTTCCGCGTATCCGTGACTTCCGCGGTCTGTCAGACAAGAACTTCGACGGCCACGGCAACTACACCTTCGGTCTCACCGAGCAGGTTATGTTCCACGAGATCGATCCGGATAAGATTGACCGTCAGCGCGGTATGGACATCACTATCGTGACCACCGCCGAAGACGACGACCAGGGCCGTGCGCTGCTGCGCGCACTCGGCTTCCCGTTCCACTCGCGCACCGGTCGCGAGTAGAACAACCCGAAATAAACCCGACCCGGCAACCGCCGGGTCGGGTTCCACCACAGGTCGGCGTCCCCTGGCCGGGGCGTCGAAACCAGGCGAAAGGAAAAACGCGTCATGTCAATGACCGACCCCGTAGCAGATATGCTCACGCGTCTGCGTAACGCGAGCAACGCGCACCACCTTTCGGTGTCGATGCCGGGCTCGAAGCTCAAGAAGAACATCGCCGAGATCCTCAAGCGTGAGGGTTACATCGCCGACTGGAGCGCCGAAAGCGCTCGCGTTGGTGAGAACCTCAACATTGAGCTGAAGTTCGGCGACGACCGTCGCCCCGCCATCACCGGCATCAAGCGCGTGTCGAAGCCCGGTCTGCGCGTCTACGCACGCTCGACCGAGCTGCCCACCGTTTACGGTGGTCTCGGCATCGCCATCATGTCCACTTCCTCGGGTCTGCTTACCGACCGCGAGGCTCAGCAGAAGGGCGTGGGTGGGGAAGTCCTCGCCTACGTATGGTGATCGAATATGTCGCGAATTGGTCGTCTCCCAATTGAAATTCCAGCCGGCGTCGAGGTAAAGGTCGACGGTCAGCTGGTGAGTGTTAAGGGCCCCAAGGGTCAGCTCGAACTGACCGTGGCAGCCCCCATCGAAGCGAAGGTTGAAGACGGTAACGTCGTCGTTTCGCGTCCGGATGATGAACGTGACTCGCGTGCGCTTCACGGTCTCACCCGCACCCTGATTTTTAACAACATCATTGGTGTCACCCAGGGCTACTCGAAGGCCCTCGAGGTGGTCGGCACCGGTTACCGTGTGCAGCAGAAGGGCACCGACCTCGAGTTCGCCCTCGGTTTTTCGCACCCGGTGAAGTTTGCCGCTCCGGATGGTATTCAGCTCAAGGTTGAAGGCCAGAAGGTCACCGTTGAAGGTATCGACAAGCAGCTGGTCGGTGAAGTAGCCGCCAAGATTCGTAAGATCCGTCCGCCGGAGCCCTACAAGGGCAAGGGCATCCGTTACGAAGGCGAGCAGATTCGTCGCAAGGCCGGAAAGGCTGGTAAGTAAGCATGGCTCAGAAGAGCAAGCAGGCAGCCCGTGCCCAGCGGCACGCCCGGCTGCGCAAGAAGATCGTCGGCACCGCAGAGCGTCCCCGCCTGTGTGTCAGCCGTTCAACCCGTCACGTATTCGTTCAGGTCATCGACGACGCCAAGGGCCACACGCTGGCTTCGGCTTCGACCCTCGAGGCCGAACTGCGCGACTTCGATGGCGACAAGACCGCCAAGGCCCGCCGCGTTGGCGAGCTGATTGGCGAGCGCGCCAAAGCCGCCGGTATCGAATCGGTCGTTTTTGACCGCGGCGGTAACAAGTACGCGGGTCGCGTTGCGGCCATCGCCGATGGAGCACGAGAGGCAGGGCTGAACCTGTGAGCGAAATCATCGAAAACAGCGAAAACATGTCGGAAGCCCCCGTCGAAACCGCTGCGTCGAGCGAATCGAACCAGCGCGAAGAGCGTGGCGGACGCCGTTCGGGTAACCGTGACCGTGCTCAGCAGGAGCGTGGCGGCCGCGGTCGTGGCCGTGGTCGTGGCCGCGATGAGCAGTCGAACGAGTTCCTCGAGCGTGTTGTCACCATCAACCGCGTTTCGAAGGTTGTAAAGGGTGGTCGTCGCTTTAGCTTCACCGCTCTGGTTGTCGTCGGTGACGGCAACGGCTTGGTGGGTGTCGGCTACGGCAAGGCACGGGAAGTGCCGCTGGCTATCTCGAAGGGTGTCGAGGAAGCGAAGAAGAACTTCTTCCGCGTGCCGCGCGTCCTGAAGACCATCCCGCACCCCGTTCTCGGCCGTGCAGGTGCCGGTGACGTGCTCCTGCGCCCGGCCGCTCCCGGTACCGGTGTTATCGCCGGTGGCCCGGTGCGTGCCGTGCTCGAGTGCGCCGGTGTGCACGACGTGCTGAGCAAGTCGCTCGGTTCGTCGAACACCATCAACATCGTCCACGCGACGGTCGACGCCCTGCGCCAGCTCGAAGAGCCGCGCGCGGTAGCTGCCCGTCGTGGTCTCGACGTCGAGCGCGTCGTGCCCGAGCGCATCCTGCGCGACCAGGCACGCGAGGCCGACGAGGCCGCCAAGGCTGCAAAGGCTGGTGCGTAATGGCAACTTCGTTCAAGGTGACCCAGATCAAGTCGGTCATCAGTGAAAAGCAGAACCAGCGCGACACGCTGCGCTCGCTCGGATTGAAGCGAATCGGCGACAGCGTTGTTCGTGAAGACTCGCAGCAGCTGCGCGGATACCTCCGCGCTGTTGCGCACCTGGTCAAGGTGGAGGAGGTCAACGAATAATGGCGAACAACGAGAACGTGCAGGAATTTGAGGACGGCGGCCTGAAGCCGCACCACCTGCGTCCCGCCGCCGGTGCCAAAAAGGCCAAGACCCGTGTGGGTCGCGGTGAAGCATCGAAGGGTAAGACCGCTGGTCGTGGTACCAAGGGAACCCGCGCACGCACCACCGTGCGTCTCGGCTTCGAAGGTGGTCAGATGCCGCAGCACATGCGTACTCCGAAGCTGCGCGGGTTTAAGAACCCGTTCCGCGTCGAGTACCAGGTTGTGAACCTGTACCAGCTCGCCGAGCTGTATCCAGAGGGTGGCGACGTGACCGTGGCCGACCTCGTAAAGAAGGGCGCTGTTCGCAAGAACGAGCCCGTCAAGGTACTCGGCACCGGTGAGATCACCGTGAAGCTGAACATCGAGGTCGACAAGGTCTCGGCTTCGGCTAAGGAAAAGATTGAGGCTGCCGGCGGTAGCGTCAAGTAGAACTCATTCTGCAATTGTGGGGTCGGTGCGTAACGCACCGACCCCACAGTTGTTTTTCGCATCCGGTGACCGCACACGATAGTTATTGGATGCATCCGCTCACCCGCGAGAGATTGTGTCGCTGAAGGAGATATCGGTACGCTGACAGTGCCAAATAAGCGGAACCGTACAAAACGGATCCCAAAATCAGTGGGCCATTTTTCCCCGCTGTTGGTGAGATTACCGTTAAGCTGGAGGTTGCGGTGCCCAAAAACCGGGCCCGTAGTCGTGTAACGACAAAACTTCCTGCCGCCAACCGGCGGCCCCGAATGACCAGAAATCGAAAGCAGGATCCGCAGCGTGTTCAACGCCATCGCCCGGGTGTTTAAGACACCTGATCTCCGCAACAAGATTCTGTTCACGCTCGGCATCATCGTGATTTACCGTCTCGGTACCACGATTCCCGCACCGTTCGTGAACTTTGTGAACGTGCAGGAGTGTATTGCTGGTGTCGGTCTCGACGGCAGCGCCAACCTGCTGAACATGCTGAACATGTTCTCGGGTGGTGCGCTGCTGCAGCTGTCGATCTTCGCGCTGGGCATCATGCCCTACATCACCGCGTCGATCATCATTCAGCTGCTGCGCGTGGTTATCCCGCGATTCGAAACGCTGCACAAAGAGGGGCAGAGCGGTCAGCAGACGCTGACGCAGTACACCCGCTACCTGACGATCGCGCTGGCGCTGCTGCAGTCGACCACGCTGCTTACGATGGCGCGCACTGGCGCTCTTTTCGGCGGTAACCAGTCGGCGGCCTGCCGTGGCGTTGTGAGCCTCGTGCCCGAGGCCGGCGCCGGCGATGTAGCGACCAACGTTGTGCGGATGCTGCTCATTGTCGGCACGCTCACCGCGGGTACCGCTGTCATCATGTGGTTCGGTGAGCTGATCACCGAGCGCGGTATCGGTAATGGTATGTCGCTGCTTATCTTCACCTCGATCTGTGCGAGCTTCCCGCAAGCCATGTGGTCGCTCATGAGCGGTGCCGGTGGCGCGTTCACCTTCAGCATCATCACCGTGCTGGCATTCGGCATCCTGGTCGCAGTGGTGTTCGTTGAACAATCGCAGCGGCGCATCCCCGTGCAGTACGCGAAGCGGATGGTGGGCCGCCGCACCTACGGTGGACAATCAACCTACATCCCGATCAAGGTCAACCAGGCCGGTGTGATCCCGGTCATCTTCTCGTCGTCCATCCTGATGCTGCCGGCAATTGTTGCGCAGTTCGCGCAGCCCGCGCCCGGTCAGCAGCCGGCCGAGTGGGTTGTCTGGGTGCAGAACAACCTCATCTCGGGTAACTCGCCGTTCTACATGGTCGCCTACTTCCTGCTGACGATCGCGTTTGCGTACTTCTATGTGTTCATCGCGTTTAACCCCGACGATGTCGCCGAGAACATGCGCCAGCAGGGTGGGTTTATTCCCGGTGTGCGTGCCGGTCAGCCGACCGCCGACTACCTCACCTACGTACTTAACCGCATCACCTTCCCCGGTTCGATCTACCTCGGCATCATTGCGATGCTGCCACTGATCGCACTGGCCACCGTGGGTGCCAACCAGAACTTCCCGTTCGGTGGCGCATCCATCCTGATCCTCGTGGGCGTGGGTCTTGAAACGATGCGGCAGATCGACGCCCAATTGCAGCAGCGCGAATACGAAGGACTTCTCCGATGAGCAACGCAGTACGTCTTCTGATTGTGGGCGCCCCTGGCGCCGGCAAAGGCACCCAGGCAACCGGTCTGGCCGAAGCATTCGGCGTGCCCGCGATTTCGACCGGCGATATTTTTCGGGCGAATATCAAAAACGGCACCGAGCTGGGCAAGAAGGTGCAGGAGATCACTGCCCAGGGCCAGCTCGTGCCCGACTCGCTGACCAACGAACTCATTCGCGACCGTCTCTCGCAGGCGGATGTGGCACCGGGCTTTTTGCTCGACGGCTACCCCCGCACTGTGGGTCAGGTTGAGTTTCTCACCGAGCTGCTCGCAGCCGATGGTGCCGCTATCGACGCGGTGGTGCAGCTGGTCACCGACACGGATGCCGTGGTTGCGCGGCTGCTGAAGCGTGCCGAGGAGCAGGGTCGGGTGGACGATACTGAAGAAGTGATCCGTCACCGCCAGGAGGTTTACGCCAGCGAGACCGCGCCGGTTGTCGACCTGTATCGTGAGCGCGGCGTCGTTGTTGACGTTGACGGCATGGGCACCGTCGAGGAAGTTGCCGCGGGCATCCTCACCGCGCTGCGTGAGCGCGGCCTCGAACCAAGCGCCTAGTCGCTAGCTTTGCAGCGGGGGCATCGCCGGGTTGTCGGCGGTGCCCCCGCTTTGTTGTGTGCAGCGGATGCATTCGTGCGTCACGTGTGCGTGGTGCGCTGCATGCGCGAGTTATCGGGCTGCGTTGTTGCGGCGGGGCCGGCCGCACACTGTATTCCCGCCACAAACGAAAGGTGCCCCTCTCATCGCATCCCTCGAAAGGCGAGAGCCGTTGTGCGATGAAAGGGGCACCTGTGAGGCGAGGCGCCAGGGCTATTAGGCCTTGAGTACTACCTTGATGGCCTCGTTCTTTGCGGCGTTCGCGAACACATCCCATGCCTCTTCGATGTCGTTGAGCGCGAAGGTGTGCGTACCCATCTTCTCGCTCGGAAGTTTGCCGGAGGCGACCATCTTGAGCAGCGTTGCGGTGCTGGTTGCATCCACAAGGCCCATGGTGAGGGTGTAGTTACCGATCCACATGGTGTCGAGGGGCAGCTCGACGGGCTTGCCGTGCACACCGAGGTTGGCGATGTGACCGCGGGGGCGAGCCAGCGAGGCGGTGAGCTGGAGGGTTTCGGGATAGCCGACGCACTCCATGGCGACATCGACACCGAGACCGTCGGTGAGCGCGAGCACCTCTTCGCGGGTGTTGGGGCCCGAAACGACGGTGTCGGTGGCGCCGAACTCGAGCGCCTTCTGCAGGCGGAACTCGTTGGTGTCGATAGCGATCACCTTCGATGCACCCCACAGCGAGGTGGTCATGATCGCGGCGAGACCTACCGCACCGGTACCCACCACGGCGACCGTGTCACCGGGGCGAACCTGACCGGCGAGCACGCCGACCTCATAACCGGTGGGCAGCGAGTCGCTCAGGAACACAGCCTGCTCATCGGTGACGTGTTCGGGCAGGTGGTGCAGCGAACCGTCGGCGAACGGCACGCGAACCTGCTCGGCGAGGGTACCGTCGATCATGTGGCCGAGAATCCAGCCCACACCGGCTTCGTTTGCCTGGCAGTGGTCGGGGAAGCCCTTCTGGCAGTACTCACACACACCACACTTCGAAACGCAGCTGACGATGACGCGGTCGCCGACCTTGAAGTTGGTGACGCTGTCGCCAACGGCGATGACGTGACCGACACCCTCGTGACCGAGGATGCGACCATCCGTTACCGCGGGCACGTCGCCACCGAGGATGTGGAGGTCGGTGCCGCAAATGGTGGTGGTGTCGATCTTGACGATGGCGTCGGTGGGGGCCAGAATCTGCGGGTCTGGCACCTCCTCCCACGCCTTCTTGCCGGGGCCGTGATACACGAGTGCCTTCATGATGAACTCCTTAGTTCGGTAGAGGGAGGGGGTATTCGTGATTGTAATTAGACGAGTAGACGGGGTAGGTGAACGGCGCCTGCCTATGCGAATGCGTTCTGGCCGGTGAGGTGCTGGCCGAGGATGAGCGTGTGCACCTCATCGGTCCCTTCGTAGGTACGCACCGACTCGAGATTGTTTGCGTGCCGCATGATCGACTGGTCGAGCAGGATGCCGTTGCCGCCGAGGATGGTGCGGGCTTCGCGGCAGATGTCGATGGCGATACGGCAGTTGTTGAGTTTGCCAACCGAGATCATGTGGCGCTCGAGTTTGCCCGCATCCTTAAGCCGGCCGATCTGCAGTGCCAGTAGCTGTGCCTTGTTGAGTTCCAGCGCCATACCCACGAGCTTCTGTTGGGTGAGCTGGAATGCTGAAAGTGGCTTGTTGAACTGTTTGCGTTCGTCGGCATAGCTGGCGGCGGTGTTGAATGCATCCCGAGCGGCACCGATGGCGCCCCAGGTGATGCCGTAACGCGCCTCGTTGAGGCATTCGAACGGTGCGCGCAGGCTCTTGGCCTCTGGCAGGCGGTGTTCCTCACTCAGGCGCACATTGTCGAGGTGCAGTTCGGTCTGGATTGATGCGCGCATCGACGCCTTCGGTTCGAGAACCTCGGCCGAAAAACCGGGGGTGTCGGTGGGGACGATGAAGCCGCGCACACCCTCATCGCTGCGTGCCCAGACGATGGCGATATCGGCGATGGTGCCGAGGCCGATCCAGCGTTTGGTGCCGTTAAGCACCCATTCATCGCCGTCACGCACCGCGGTGGTCTGCATATTGCCGGGGTCGGAGCCGGCTTCCGGCTCGGTGAGAGCAAAACAGCCGATAACGCGGCCGGCGGCCATTTCGGGCAGCCACTGCTGCTTCTGGGCCTCTGAACCGTGCTTGGCGATGGCACTCATGGCGAGTGAACCCTGCACTGAGATGAAGGTGCGCAGCCCTGAGTCGCCGGCTTCGAGTTCTTGCATTGCGATGCCGTATTCGACGGCGCTGCGACCGGCGCAGCCGTAGCCCTTGATGTGCATCCCCAGTAGCCCGAGTTCAGCCATTTCGGGAATGATTTCGGTGGGGAACACCGCCCGCTCGTACCAGTCGGCAATATTTGGTCGGATGCGGCGGTCGACGAATTCGCGCACACGGTCGCGCAGCGCGATCTCTTCGGCGCTGAATTGTGATTCGAGATCGAGCAGGTCATAGCGGTCGGCCATTGGGGTTCCTTTCTTGGGTGGGCTGTGGGGCGCGGCTACCTTCGAGATGCGGGGGAGCGGCGCTATTGGGAGGCGTTGGTTGGACGGTTCTGGGTGCTTGATGGTTGCGCTCGAAGATAGGCGCGCAGGGCGTCGCCATCAGCGTCGAGATCGGGTGCACCGACGGCGGGGATCGGGAACTCGGGTGTGTAACGCACGGGGTGGCGGATGCCACGGCTGGTGTGCCCGTCGCGTTCGAGTTCAACGACGGGGTCGATTCCCACTTCGCGGGCGAGCTCGATGCCTTCTGAGATGGTAGCGACCCGGCCTACTGCCAGGCCGAGGTCAACGAGCCGGTGTTCCCACTCGTCTGCGGGTGCGGCTTGTAACGCATCCTCAAGGATCGGTCGCAGTGCTGCGCGGTGTTTTACACGGGCTGGGTTGGTGGCGAACCGGGTATCGGATGCAATGTGTGGGATACCGAGCTCGGTCACGAATTTCGTGAACTGTGGATCGTTGCCGATTGCCACGGCGAGCTGCCCTTCGCGGCACGAGAGTGTTTCGTAGGGGCAGATCGACGGGTGGGTGTTGCCGAGGCGTCCGGGTTCGACACCGGCGCCGATGACAGCCTGCGCCTGGTTGGCGAGCGCGGCTTGCAGACTCGACAGCAGGTTCACTTCGACGAGTGTGCCGACACCGGTGAGGTCGCGTTGGCGCAGGGCGGCGAGCACGCCGATGGTGAGGTCGTGGGCAGTGAGCAGGTCGACGAGGGCGACGCCGACTTTCATCGGGTCGCCGTCGCGTTCGCCGGTGATGTGCATGAGGCCGCCGAGCGCCTGGATGACGAAATCGTAGCCGGGGCGGCCGTGGCCGGCGCCGCTCGACCCGAATCCGCTGACGCGAGCGATGATGGCTCGCGGGTTGAGTTCGTGGATCTCGGCATTCGAGAGCTGTGCGCGGTCGAGCGTGCCGGGGAGAAAGTTGTCGACCACAATGTCGGCTTCTCGCACGAGGCGGCGAGCGAGTTCAATATCGTCACGGTCTTTGAGGTTGAGGGCGATTGACTGCTTGTTTCGGTTGACCGATTGGAAGTAGGTTGCCATGCCCTCGTTGTCGTAGGGCGGGCCCCAGGCTCGGGTGTCGTCGCCGTGTTCGGGGCGCTCAATTTTGATGATTTTTGCACCGAGGTCGCCGAGCGTCATGGTGGCCCAGGGGCCAGCGAGTACGCGCGAGAAGTCGGCGACGGTGATCCCGTGTAGGGGTGCGTGGGGAGGTGGCGTTGTGGTCACTGGTTCTCCGTTGAAGCAGGTCGCAAATGCGGGCGGCAGCTTTGGCGCGCGGGTCGAGTAGTTCTTCTGTAGTTGGCAGTCTAGGCCGGGATCGCGAATGGTGCACGCTGTGGTATCTCCGGCATCTATCACATTCTTCTCTCTGTGGAATATTTTCCAGCAAATTCACAGCTTGAGGTGGTTGGGATGCGCGGTTTCCTGAAGGGTCTGTGAACTCTTTTGTTGTTCTAGGTCTGGTTGCTGTTGAAAAATGCCTGATCAGTGCACAATAGCCTGGTGTCTGGTGAACACTGCGCGTTGAACAGGCGCGTTAGTATCGCCCGCGGATTCACTCATTGCATTGCAGATCAATACGAGAGGGGGCGCAGTGGGCGAGTTGTTTACACCAGCACCGGGCACTGGGGTCGCACAACTTCTCGGTGTTGATGCCGCAAAAGCCTCATTCGAACGCGCGTTTGCGCGTGCGACCGGGGCAGAGGGCGCCTCGACCAGCGTGCTGGTTACCGGCACGGTCGGGTCGGGGAAGACTTCGCTGCTTCGGTGGGCGGCTGGCCGTGCGGATGAGCTGGGGTGGGCGACACTGTTCATCTCGGTGCATTCGGGAATCCGTGAGCGAATGCTCGATGACGAACTGCCGCGTCTGCTTATTGATTGCGCGGGTCCGATGCGGATGTCACGCCTGAGCGCGCGAGCGGCTGAGGTGTTGAACTTCAGCGGTCACGTTGGTGAGGGTGAGACGGCTTCGATCTATGAGCAGATTCGTGTGCTGTCGGATGTGCTTGTAGAACAGCAGCGGGGGCTATTCCTCGCACTGGATGAAGCGCATCGTGATGCGGGCGAGGGGTATGACGAACTTCTCGCCGAGATCGACCGGGCAGTTGCCGAAGTGCCGAACTTCGTGGTGGGTATTGGTGCCATGCCCGAGTTCACTGAGCGCATCTTCCGTGATCGAGTGCTTCGACCGCGCACCAGTGAAGACTTCGTCAAACTGGGGTGTCTGGCGCATGTTGACGCGGTGCAGCTGCTGGAACGCGGCTTTGCTGCGGCTGGCTTGAAAGTCAGCGCGTCGAGCGTTGACCTGCTGGCGCGTTTTTCGGCCGGCTATGCGCCGATGCTGCAGGCGATGGGGTCGGTGCTAGCTGAAAGTGTCAGCGGTGAAGTACCGACGCCGTCGGAGCTGAATCAGGCGGTGGCATTCGGCTACCGCATCGTGCACCGCCTGTATTACGTGCGCCTAATGCGCGAACTTCCTGCAGCTGATCTGCGCTTGCTGCGTGAACTGGCGGATGCCGGGGTGCGGGTGAGCGGTGATGGCGCTGCGGTGTTGTCGGCGGCGCCACTGTCGTTGATTGCGCTCGCGGATGGGATGCGTGAATCGGCCGATGTGGTGCGGGCGCAGTTGACGCGGTTGGTGACACACGGGGTTTTGGTGCTTAACGAAGCTGACCAGGCGGAGGTTGCGCTACCGATGCTGCGTGAATCGTTCGTCAGTGAATCGTTGCAGGATGCCGCGCCTGTGCGACAGATCAATGAGGGGAGGCGCTCATGACCTCGTTATTTACTCCGGCCGCGAGCGATAGCCCCGCGGCATTGCGCGAGGCCGATGCGTTCGGCGGGACGATCCTCACGGCGGCGTCCGCGCTGCAAATCAACCCTTCAGAATCGAGAAATCAACAAACTCCGGGAGAAAAAATGGATATTGAAAAAGCACTTCGCGAGGGGTTCGAAACGGTGGTTAAGTCGAACCCGGTTGTTAACACCTACGAAACGGTACGAGGTGTTGCTACCGCTGAGAATAATGAGCAGCGCGTGGATGCCCTGAAAGAGGGGGCTGTCCGTTCGACCCCTGTGGGAAACGTCTACCAGGGTGTGAAGGAGTACCAAGACGAGGTAAACGAGGGTGAGCGGCCCGCGCACGAGAAGCTTCGTCCTCACGAAGCGGAGATGCTAAAGGAGCGGGGAATCGACGTCGACCCTAGTGAAGTCGACCACTCGCAAGGCACAGTTCATCGCGAACCGGGCGAAGAGAAACCCGAGCTCGAGGGCACTGGAATTTATGCTCACCAGGCTGAAGACGCCGCGGCTGCTTCTGAGGTGGCCAAGGAACTGCGTGACAATCCGGAGCCTGGTAACGGTGTCCTTTACGTCGACTGCGACGGTGCAGACGGTGGCTGGGACGAGTTTAACAAGCAATACGGTGTTACACCGACACCCGCTATGCAGGAGAAATTTGACGATCTTTCAAGGAGCGGGGCTCGCCAAACCGACGTTTCCGGCGGGCTCGGTGTCAGCGGCTCAGCGGGTGCCGGTAAAGGAGCAAGCCTTGGCGTTGACGCCAGCGGTGAAGTGGGCGAACGTAATCGCCCAGACGCCGGTGATTCTGCACGTGCCGATGAAATTCGAGACTCGGCGCTCGGCAACGCTGATTTTCCTTACTCGATTGACCACATCAGAACTTCGGCGGTTGCGAATGCTGAGAGTGGTGAGTCAACGACTCTGATTCTTGACAATGGCGACTCGCTGACTCCCGAGCAGCTTAAGGAGATCGACAAACTCTCGGCGGAACTTCGCGAAGAACAGGGCGTTGACTTCAACGTCGTGGTCACTGGCGTCGAACATCGGGACGAAGACGGGAACCCCCAGGAACTCGGGGAATACCTTCGTGCCAACAGGCTGAATGTCGACCAGGAGAACCCGATCCCTCCGCATCTGGACCCTGACAAGGACAAACCTGGCCCTGAACAGCCGGATCAGGATGACCGGGATGAGGACCGGGACCAGGATGACCGGGATCAGGATGACCGGGATCAGGACAGGGACCAGGACAGGGACCAGGACCGGCCGGATCAGGGTGACCGGGATGAGGACCGGGATGAGGACCGGGACCAGGACCGGGATCAGGACCGGCCGGATCAGGGTGACCGGGATGAGGACCGGGATCAGGATGATCGGGATCAGGATGATCGGGATCAGGACCGGGATGAGGACCGGGACCAGGACCGGGATCAGGACCGGCCGGATCAGGGTGACCGGGATGAGGACCGGGATCAGGGTGACCGGGATCAGGATGAGCCGGATCAGGACCGGGATGAGCGTCCTGAGGATTCGCGTCCTGAGGGGGATGAGCGTCCTGAGGATTCGCGTCCTGAGGGGGATGAGCGTCCTGAGGATTCGCGTCCTGAGGGGGATGAGCGTCCTGAGGATTCGCGTCCTGAGGGGGATGAGCGCCCCGAGGATCCGCAGCCAGAAGACGGCGTTCAGCAGCCCCCGCATGAATCAAACCCCGAACAAGCACCACACAGTGAGCTGCCGCATACCGAGCGCCCGACCGTCGAGATCGGCGACGAAAACTACACGCCCGCTTACGAAGCACGTGTAGAGGGGTACATGGAACAGATGCAAGAGCTCTCTCCTGAAGAGCTCAAGACACTGATGGCGGTTGACCGAGGCGAAACCGTAACTGAACAACAGCTGGCCGAGCGCACCGAAATCAATGAAACTCAGATGGATGTGTCGATCTGCCCGAAGCTGGAGAACGAAGGCTACGTGGTCCGCGACGACCAAGACAACACGCAGCTCGCAGACGACGCAGTGTCTACCGCAGCGCTGCGTAGCGGTCTCGACAGTGATAACCCTGAGCTTCAGGCCCACGCCGAAAAGATGATTGACCTGCACAATCAAAATCGTCTTGAACTGGGTGGTCAGGCTCAGGCTCAGCCTGAACCGGCCAGCCAAGCAGCCCCTGCGTCGCAGATGCCCGATCTGCCGCCGGTGTCACAGCCCCTCTACCGCCCGGACGAGAACCCTGGCCAGGTCTCGGCAGAGCCCTACCAGGGTGGCGCATCCTTCCAGAACGCAGCCGCACCGGCGCCGCAGCCAGGTGCTCCGGCCCCTGCCGGCGAAATGCCCAACCCGAACGGCTTCGGGTTTAGCACCAGCACGGAATTTGTGAACGGCACGCTCACGTCGCAGACATCGTTCAACACGCCCCTGGGCGGTGCGCAGGCATCCGGCTATATCGGCCAGCAGGGAATTGGATTCGACGCACACGGGATCCCTGCCGGCCAGCCGATCGGTGACATCCCGGCTGCCGCTCCGGCACAACCCCTCGACGCAGATCAGCCTGTCGAACCCGCTCAGCCGATCGAGGCAGGTCAACCAGACGAGATTGCAGCGCCCGCCGAACAGTCGGCCGCGACTCCCGATCAACCGCCGGTGACGACCAGCTATGACCTGGACGTCGAGCTCGAGGCCGAGGTGAACGTCACGTACGAACAGACCACGTACGAGCAGCCGCAACCTGAGCTCGACCAGTCGACTCCGGACCAGTCGGCTCCCGACCAGTCGACTCCCGACCAGTCGGCGCCCAGCCAGACCACTGATCAGCAGGGCGCTGCAGATCAGCAGGGCGCAGGTCAAGGCGACGGCGGCCAGGGCGAAGCCACTGCCGATGCCCAAAACCAGGGACAGGTCGGCGCCGCCGATCTCGCCGCCGATCTCGCGGCCGAAGTCGATGGCGAAACCCAGGCGATCGAGAACCCGGCCGCGACTCAGGACCAGCAGATTCAGCAGAAGACGCTGTCGGTCTAACCTCTACCGCAAACCAGTACCCGGGCTCGGAACCGTTCACGAACTCGGTTTCGAGCCCGGGTACCATGCGCACCACAACCCCTCAGCACTCATCGGATAAGCGAAACGAACTATGGGTCTTACAGACGAACTCAGCCGCGGTAACATGCAGCTCCTGCAGGGAGCGGGCCGTATGGGGCAGCAGGTGCTGCTGCGCTACGCCATGCAAAACGATGGCAAGCAGACGATGCAAGACATCATGCAGGGCGGCAAAGAAATATCGCAGCAGGCCGAGCAAATCTTCGACCGTGGGCAAGCAATGGTTGACCGCGCACCAGGCGGAGCTCCAGGGATGCCTGGCGGCGCCGCCCCCGCAGCGGCAACCGCTGAGAGTGGCATGCCGCCCTCGCCAGCAGCGTTCGGCGGCGAAGCATCCTCCGGTACGCCCGCGATGCCGCCACTGCCACCCGCGACCGCCGGTGCCGAGCACCAGGCCCCCGCGCAAGACATGCCACCTCTGCCACCCGAACCGGCAGGGCAACAGCGCGCTGCCGATGAGCAGCCGGTCGACCAACAACCGGCGCCACAAGACCCCGCGCCCGAAAACGCATCCCCAGCACCCGAAACCCCAGCACACAGCACCCCAGCACACGAAACCCCGGCCGATGCCGAACCGCAAAAGGTTGTGGTCGATGACATCCCCAACAATGACGTCGGCGGTGTGCCCGCAACCCAGCTGACCAGCGCCGAACTCGACGCCTACCGCACCGAGTTCGCACAGTACAACGTGCAATTCGACTACGAACAGGGCGCCGATGGCAGCCTTGAGATGACATTCGCGAGCAGTTCCACGGCCGAACTCGCTTACGGGCTCGATCAAACCTCGATGACGCTGGGGCACGAGCCGCAACTCAGTGGCGAACAGCTCACCAACGAGGCAGCCGCTTTGGCACAGCAGGTGTCACAAAACGACCCCGCCTTCAACAACCCCGACCTCTACCTCGATATGGGGATGAACCGCTAGCCCCACATGCCCACGCACGAGTCAAACCCATATCCCATCAATCCGCGCTGGCGAGCACGGAAACTCGACCCTGCTCGAATGACCCCGTTGACCCGGCAGCAGCTGCGCAACGAGGCAGAGACGAACACCACCCGCGCAGCCGAGACCCAAAACGAAACCGGCGACCGGTCACTCGAAACACTTTCGGTCACCGGCGACGAGCTCATAGACCAAGCAGACGACTACGGTGAAGTGGTAGCGGCCCAGCATCTTGCCCAACACCAACAGCGGCTGGCGCGCGAGCAGCATGTCTTGGATGAAGAACGGCTCGAGCATGAACGCCTGCAGAGCGAACATCATCGCCGACCCGAACGCACGATGCACAGGAGGGGTGACGAACAGTGAAGCCACGCACATTCATTCTGGGAGTGGTCTTGGCCGCGGTCGGATTTTGGGCCGGAGACAAGATCAGCTATCAGGTGCGCGCCGATATCGCCGCTGGTGAAAAACCCACTGATGTCGCCCAGCAATTTTGGTTCGACCTTCGCAACCCGCTGCACCTGTCATTCGACCAGTTTGATCTCATCATCGGTGCCTCGACGGCGTTCATCCTGCTGCTCATCCTGGCCTATCAAGCAACCAAGAACCGCAGCACCCGCGCCGGCGCCGAGCACGGTTCATCCCGCTGGGGAAACGCACGCGATATTAAACCGTTCGTCGACGCCGACTACCGCCAAAACCTGCTGTTTAGTCGCAGCGAACGGCTCAGCCTCGACTCGCGCAAAACGCAGCGCAACCAGCACGTCATGGTCATCGGTTCGAGTGGTTCGGGTAAAACCCGCTACTACGTGCAGCCCAATATTGCGCAACTCAACCAGTCGTATGTAGTTACCGACCCCAACGGCGAAATCATGCAGGCCACCGGCGCCCAACTCGAAGCCGCCGGCTACAAGGTGCGTTCGCTCAATCTCGTCGACTGGTCAAAAACCGAAACCTTCAACCCGCTCGCCTATTTCAGCCCGGAACAGGCCGAAGTCGACTGCATGATCCTGGTGCAGAACATCATCTCGAACACCACCGGTAAAGCGGGCGACAACACCGGCGGCTTCTGGGAGAAGGCCGAGCGCGCACTGCTCACCGCGCTGGTCGCCTACGTGTACGGACGCAAGGGTGCCGACGGCACCCTCAACGATGTCACCGAACTCCTCGCCAAAATGCAGACCTCTGAAGCACAAGAGGGATTCATTTCGGAGGGTGACAAGGTGTTCCTCGGGATGAAAAAAGTGCTCGACAAGCACGACCCCAACAACCCCAAGAACGCCAATCGTGAATACGACGACTCAGCCCGCACCACGCTACGCATGTGGCAGTTTTCGTGGAGCCAGTACAACATTTACACCCAGGGTGCCGGCGAGACCCGAAAGAGCGTGCTGATCAGCCTCGGTGTGCGGCTCGGCCCCCTGCACATGCCGGCACTATCGCGGATGCTGTCGGGTAACTCGATCGAAGCAGCCAAAATTGGTGAAGAACGCACCGCAGTGTTCCTGATCATCCCCGACAGCCACGAGACGTTCAGCTTCCTGGTATCGGTGTTCTACGACATGTTTTTCCAAAAAAACATCGCCCTCGCCGACACCCTTCCCGGCAAACGCCTGCCGGTGCCCATCCACTGCTACATGGATGAGTTCGCGAACATCGGCAAACTGCCAAGCTTCCACACCAAAATCGCGGTGATGCGTAAACGTGGCATCGCGGTGAGCGTGATCATGCAGAACTACGCGCAGGGGAAGTCAATCTACGGCGACGACTGGGAGACCATCGTCGGTAACTGCGACTCGAAACTCTTCCTCGGTGGTGACGAAGAATCGACCACCAAGTGGATCGCCAACCGGCTCGGTAAAGAAACCATCAACCAGCGCGACGACACGCGCCAGCGCGGCGGGCAGGGCTTTGGCAGTGCCTCGCAGATGTATCGCAAAATCGGTCGCGAGCTGCTCACTCCCGACGAAATTGCGCGCCTTGATGGTGGCGAGTGCCTCTACATGCTGCGCGGTGTGCCACCGTTCCGCAGCAAAAAACTCAAACCCGTGCCGAGCGGTTCGTACGAGTATGTTCCGCTCGCCGAGCGGCCCACCGAATCCGAGCCACCGAAGCCTCCGGCTGCGTCGACCACTGCGCCAGCTGCCGGTACCGTGCCCGCTCAGCCCGCGCGCCAGCCAGCGCCAGTAGCAACAGCACAAACACCGGTGACCACGAACTATGTGCAGCCCCAGTCAGTGCGCAACGCCCCGGTGACCCCATCCGACCGGGCCCAGCTTGCCGCCGCCAGCGCGCGGGCGGCAGCTGCAAGCACCCAGCCGCTTCCCACCACTGGCCAACGAACGCCAGCACCTGCCGGGGTCGCCGCACCCGCCGGTGTAGCCGCAGGCACCGGTGCCGCGGGGCCGCGAGGCTAAGTCGGCACGCGCATCCATCAACACAGCAGTGCGCCCGACCGATTCATATCGGCTGGGCGCACTGCGCTGTGCAGCTCGAATGGTCAGGGGCGGCGCGGTGTTGGCCGTAATACCTCGGCGTCGTTCTCGGAGTCGATGACACCGCCCAGATTGGAGCCCCAGCACCACGGCTTGTCGTGCCCCTCACGCACCGCGCAGGTCGTGAAACGGCTGCCATACAGATCGGTTACTTTCGCCGAGCTGCCGAAATCAACTTTGGTGGGCTCCATTGGATCACCCGACTGACCATTACCGACCTGGCCGACGTTGTTGGATCCCCAGCACCACACCTCGTCATTGCTCGACGCGCAGGTGTGGCTCTCGCCCGCCCACAGGTGCTGCACCGGTTTGTCTGCGAGCGCGGCAACCTCTGCCGGCGTTACCGAAGCGCCGTCTTTTTGACCGGTCTGCCGCCACTTGTTATTTCCCCAGCAGGTGACGCCGAGACCATCCGTGGCACAGGCGAAATGCACGCCAGCCACCAGGTCGGTGACCTCACCATCAAACTTGATCTCGCTCGGCCCGGGTGCTTTATCGTCACCCAACCCGAGGGCCCCGTTGCGGTTACTGCCCGAACACTGCACTGCATTTCCGTAGGCAGCACAGTCAAACGATTCGCCCGCGGCACGAAGCCGCTGAGTGTTGGTGGGACGAGCCGAAGCCGAATTGGGGGCCTCGGTGCTGCCCGGGTCGGCCTGCTGCGCCGCTTCTTGCGTTGGTAGCGGAGCCGCATCCTGCGACGAAGTATTGCGGATCACCGACACCGCGGTCACGGCACCAGCGAGCACCACCAGCGCCAAACTCCCCGAAATCAGGGCGGCACGGCGGGCCGGATTTCGCCGGCGCGGCCCGCGCTGCACTGATTTTGCGTTGCGCGTTCGAGCTGGTCGGGGATGCGCTGCCTTGCCAGTCCGGCGCGGTTTCTCGACCGGTGGCGGCGGTGGCGGTGTGATGTTGCCCGAGTGCAGCTGGCCGAGCTGCGCGAATGCCCAGCTGCGAAGCTCTGGATAGCAATTGGGATGCTCGCCAAGCGCCATGAGCGCCTCGTCATCGAGCACATGCGGGGTTTGCGCGATTCGGTACAGACCCTCGGCATCCACTGACGGGCTAATCACTTCGCAAAACTCTTTCTTCTAGAGGCCGGTTGGTTCGGCCAGGCCAACAATCTCTGCCGATCCGTCATTGTGCATCTTGACGGTAAACATCCACGTAGCCTGGCCGTAGGCAACTGTTTCGCTATCGCCGCCCTTGGGTAGATGCAGCGTGTATTTCACAGGCTGGGCGATGTGGAGTAGCTCGGCTGAATCATCGGCGCTACCGGCAAGCGTTGCCTCCGGGATGTCGTCGACAGTCACCGAGGCACCGGAAATCTCGGTCATGGATGCAGCAAACGGGCTTTCGTTGACGAGATCTTCGGGAATCCACTTCGACACCCGGTTGCGTCGCTCGGCCGCAGTTTCGCCCTGTTGCCACGGCGCGAGTTCGGCTGCAGCGTCATGAACCAGTTCGGCTGCCTCGTCGGGGATTTCGGTGATCACTCGGGAATAGTCGTTCATGCCGTCGGGTGCGTTTGGACGCAGTGTCGAACCGATCCGCGGATTCGGGGCGGCGCTGCTGTTCGAAGGCGCCACGGTCGCCGGCGTCGCGCCGTCTGTGGCTGCGGCGTCGCCACCAACACGCGCACTCACAAACCACACAACAAAACCAACGAAAGCGATCAGCAGGATACCGACCAGCATCCCAATAATTACCCGGCGATCAGACCCCCGCACGCTGTCTCCTAGTACCAGTGCGGGTCGTTCGAGTTCCAAAACTCGAGCGCCGCGGACGGGCTGCCGTAGGTGTCTTTAATGTATTGGAGACCCCAGTCAATCTGCGTGGCCGGATTTGAACGCCAGTCTTCACCCGCCGAAGCCATTTTTTCGGCCGGCAGTGCCTGCGGAATGCCGTAGGCGCCGGAGCTGGGGTTTTCAGCGTTCCACCGCCATCCCGACTCGCCCTCCCACAGGCGGGTCAGCGCTACCATTTCGCTCTCATCCCAACCGAAATCGGCCAGCCGCGACCGGGCATAGTCACGGGCATCCTGCGGGCTGTAAAGCTGTGAGGTGACACCAGCGCCGAGCGCATTACGCACCGGATTGGCAGCGTTGGTTTTGAACACCACGCCACCCTGAATGAACGAAGCGACCTGTTCGGGTGTGTATGTCTGCTGGTAGTAGTGGTTTTCGCCGTAGTGCTCGGTCAGGATCGAGCCGTCCTCGTTGCGCACCGCCACATAGGCCACGTGTCCGTAGGGGCCGCCGCTACTGCCGGCACCGACGTATCCGGCTGGAACCGAAAAAATATCGCCGGGCCCCGGTGTCGTGGTGACCTCCCAACCCGGCATATTGCCCGGCAGACCCCAGTCTTTACCGTCACCGCCGAGCGGGGTGAGATCGCCCCAGGTGTACGACCACGGTTCGCCGTACGAGCCCTGGTCACGGTTGATGCGCCAGGCAACAAAGTCGGTGCAATTGCCGTAGGCGTAGCCCATCGGCGACATTCCCTGGCCGAAATTTTCGGGGTAGGGGTAGTCGTCGAGCCGGCTTGCGGCCGCGGCAGCTGGCACCGAATTGTTCTGCAGCGCCACCAGCGCATAGCCCGTACCCACCAGCAGACCGATCATGACCAGCACCGTGATGACCGCCGCGGCAATGGCTGAAAATGCTGCCGTAACCGCACTGGTAACTACCGACGTGACGGCACCGGCGGCCGTCGTCACCGCCGATGTTGCGGCGCTCACAGCACCGGAAACCGCAGTGGTGGCGGCCCCGGCGGCAGCGCTGGCAGCACCCGAAACCGCAGCGGACGCGGCCGTTGCGGTGGTGGTAGCGGCTGCGCTCGCGGCGGTGGCGGCGGCAGTGGACGCAGCGGTTGTGGCGGCGGTGGCCGTTGCGGTGGTAGCGGCCGTGGCCGCGGTAGTGGTCGCCGTAGTTGCAGCGGTTGTGGCCGCGGTTGTGGCTGCCGTGGCGGCTGCCTGCGTGGCCATAACGCCGGCCTCGGTGGCCCGTTGCACGAGCACCCGACTGGTTTGTGTCGCCACAGTGGTGGCTCCGCGGATGCTGCTGCTCACGAGCGTGGTTGCAGTCTTGGATGCGGCCTGCACGCTGGTGGCCACCGATGACTCAACGATGCGCTGCTGGCCACGCACCTGAATCATGGCGGTTTGAGTGGCCGTATTGGCACCCTGATGCACCATCATGGTGCCGCGCGAACCCGCAGCTAACACATCGCCGTGGCCGCCCTCATCATCCTGTTGCCCGCTCTGGGCCGAGCCGACGCGGTTAATCAACGAACCAACTGCCATACCGCCCTGGAATGCGGTCATAGCTCCCGCTTTGATCGCCTGCTGCCCCTGCTCAGCCGCCATCCGGAAACTCTCACGGCTGATCTCAGCGCTCTGCTGGAAGCTCGCATGAACGAAGTCTTGCGAGCCCGCCACAATCGGTTCGGTAACCGAATGTGAGAGGTCGTATCCGCTGCCGGCTGGTGAGTTCATCGGCGATTTTGCTCCTGGAACTTCGTTGTAAACAGGCGGTACATATCGGTGCTTTCAGGGATGGTGCTGTCGAACGGGATCGTTGCCGTCCCCATCCGGAAAAGGCCGTGACCGCTCGAGACATTGCGGAAGTATGACGATTCCTGCTGGCTGAACCCAAACAGCTGTTGCAGCGCGCGGGCATCGGTTTCTTTTTGGTTGAGCAGCGCGAGCACATCCGAGTTGGCGAGCATCAACCGTGCGCGGTCGTTCAAAAGGAGCTCTTCGATGTTTTGCGTCAACCCCGTGGGATTTAGGCCGTATTTACGGGCCCGCTTGAAGACGCTCTGGAAATAGCGCGCAGCGTATTCATTCGCGAACAGTACGTGGAACTCATCCACATACAGCCAGGTGACCCGACCACGGGCGCGGTTACGCACCACACGCGACCACACCTCTTCGAGCACCACGAGCATGCCGAAAGTGGTCATGTCTTGGCCCAGTAGCGAAATATCGAACAGTGTCAGGCGATTGTCGCGGTCGACGTTCGTCGGCAGCGCAAATCCCGAGAACGAGCCCTGCGCGTAGAGCTCGAGCGAGGTCGCGATCTGCTGCGCCTCGGGCTCGGGCTGGGCTCGCAACGCATCGAATAGGCTCCGCAGCGTGGGCTGCTCGCGAGTGCGCGGTTTGGCCGATTGGAACTCGTTATACAGCTGCGATGCGGCTCGGTCGATGATCGAGCGGGCTGCCGAGTTGAGACCGAACTGGCCGCCGATGAGCACCTCGCACATCGAGAGCACGAACTCGCTTTTGCGGCGCACCGGGTTGTCATCCATCTGGTCATCCACCAGCTCCATCGGGTTGATGGCTGAGGTCGAACCAGCGTGAATTTCGATGCGCTGCCCGTTGAATGCTTCGACCAGCGGCACATACTCGCGTTCGGGATCGATAATGATGACATCGTCATGGGGGCGGCTTGCGAGCACCTGCGCGATCTCGCTCTTGCCGAACATCGATTTACCAGCGCCCGAGGTGCCGAGGTAGAAGGCGTTACCGTTCATGGTGGCCTGTCGCGAACCGATGATGAGGTTGCGCGACAGTTTGTTGACGCCGTAGTAGAGGCCACCCTCATCGAGCAGTTCTTGCACGGTGAATGGCACGAGCACCGCAACACTCGCGGTGGTGAGCGTGCGGAAAAGCGGCAGATCGCAGCGCCCCAGGGGGAGGGATGCATTGAGGGCGTCTTCGTTCATCCACTTGGTGGTGACAAATTCACACGAGTGGCGGCGGCCAACCTCACGGACGCGGTCGACGCGGTGCACGAGCTCTTCTTTGCTGGGGGCCTGCACCATCACGAGCATCGTGGTCGAGAACAGCTTCTCGTTTGACTGTTCGAGCTGGCGGCGCAGTTCGACCGCTTCTTGGTGTGCGCGGCGCAGCGAGTGCGGGACGAGGTCGGCAGAATAGCCCTGTTTGGCTGCCCGCTTCTGCTCGTTAGCGGTTTGGATTTCCATATCGGCGATGCGCCGGTTCACGTGCAGGAGGCCCTCACCCGGATCGAAGGGGCGGGCGTGCAGCGAAATAGCAATGTTGGTGTTGATTTCGGTGAGATCGCGGATCAGCTGGTCTGATAGCCACGCCGGCAGCCGGTCGAGAAAGAGAATCTGTGCGTAGGTGTCTGATTCGCTCGAAAGGCACACCGTGTTCGGGTCGGTGAAATCGATTGCCCAGGGCGCCACCACGTCTTTGGTGGTGATCCCCGAAACCGCCATCGATGAATAATCAAACTCGAGTCGACTTTCGGGACGCAGCAGGCTGTTGAGAATACCGACGCGACCGTATCCCGAAACTATTTCGGCCTTGCATCCACCAACCGCGCGCAGGAAGGTGATCGATTCGTTGGCTAGCCGCATCAGCCGGGTGTGTGCCGACTCGTAATTTTCGGCATCGATCGTGATGGTGGCGTATTTTTCGGTGACGGTGTCGTTGCGGCCCTCAGAGAGCCGCCAGTCGATCATGTCGTTATATTCGGCGCGGTACGAGTCGAACCCGTCGCCGCGGTATTCCATTTCGACGGCGCGACGCAGCGCGGCACGGTCGACGCGCCGGTTAATCACGCTGATCTGCAGGCTTTGGGATGCATCAAACGAGTTGATCCACTGTGCGTAGCGTTCTAGCAGTGCCTCCTGGTGCTCCCGCGCGGCCATCTGATAGTTGATATCGCCGAGTTTCAGTGTGATCGAGTAGCGGCGGTCGTCGAGCACGCAGATGCCGCTTTCGGTGAGCCCGAGGTAGGCGAGTGCATCCTGGGCGGTGTTTCGCGTGCGGCGCGAGTACGACTGCTTGTCGCGTTTTTTGTTTTGTGAACGCTTCGAGTCGCTGTCAGAGTTTGTGTGGTCGGTTTCGTGGTTATCGGCCACACTCGACGACTTCGTTGCGGTTTCGCCGCGTCGACTGAACGGGAACACCGTAGTCCTTTCGTTGTTCGTCTACCTGCCAGATCGGTTCTTGTGCGTAGATGCGCCGTTTTGAGTTCCATTGGTGCGCGAGCACATAACCCGCGTATTTTTCAAAAGGGAGCCCGCGTGGGCGTACCCAACCAAATGCCCCAAACGGAACGGCGATGAGCGCCGCCAGCCACTGGCCTAGGTCTTTCATATTGAGTACGTAAAAAATTGCGAAAACACCGCCGCCGAGCACCAGAGCGCATATGGCACACGCGAGTTGTCGCCAGCTCATGCCCATCATGACTTTGGCCTGGTAGTCGGTGATCTCTTTGTAAACCTTGACTTCGAGCGCCATGACTAACCTGCCTGTCCCACGATTGATTTCGCGAGCTTACTCGACCCGATGACGACGAAAATCATGAGGATCGCTGCCAGTGATACGGGCAAGACTGCTTTCAATGCCCAGCCCGTCACGGTCATCCCCATTGGGCCGATTTCTTGTGGGTCGGGGAATACTGCAAAGCCGCCGTATTGAATCATCAGCTGGTACAGGTAGATGCCGAGTATTAGTGTGGCGCCCTGCAGCGAGACGGAACCGTAGGCGCGCAGGTATCCCACCGCAATACTTTTTGTTTCTGGATGCGCGGCGAAAGCGATCGGCAGCGTCGCGAATGCGGTGAGTGCGTAGATTTCGATGAATCGGAAGATGACCACTGCCTGGGCGACGATTACCGCGAGCCACGAGATGATGAACGGCAGCGCCAAAATAATCAGCACCGGGATAGCGTTCAGCATGTTCAGGTGGGGTTTGATCTGATCGCCGAGCTTGCCTGAGGCCGTGGTCTCCGGGGTGGATGCGGATGCCGCAACGCCCTGGCTGATGGTTTCGGTGACGCCGCTGATTGCCTGCAAAATCTGCGGTGCGTATTGCACTGCCACGATGAGCAGCACGAATTTGAACATCGTGCCGGCGATGATGCGCACGCCGATCTGGCCGTCGCCCTCAAATTTGGAGGCGTTGCGGGCGAGCTCGACCACAAGCATGAGCGAGAGGATGACGGAGGCGACCGGACGAACAACGGTGTCGGCAATTTGTCGCATCGCCTCGTAGGCGACCGGGCTGGCTTCGGAGATTGGCGTCATGGCACCCTGGCCGATTTGGCCGAGGTGGTAACCGCCAACGGCGTTGAGCAGCTCAACGACGATGGAAATGATTGGGTTGTCCATGGAAACGCCTCTTCGCTCGAGAACTTTGGCGGGGATGCACCCGCCCTGCCGAGAACGCCGAAAGCGTTAGACGGTGACTTGGCTGAACAGCTGCGCCGCAGCGATGATGAGGCCACCACCGACGGTCTGCCAAACGCCCGACTGCGTTTGCGGTCCGTTCTGGTCTTTCAGACCACCGGCGAGCGTAATAACACCCCAGACGGCCCACAGACCGCCACCGATGGTGGCAAAGGTGACAAACAGGCCCAGCAGAGTGTTGAGCATCTCCATATTGAAATAAACCCTTCCTAGCGTTTAGGCGTTGATGCGGCGGCGGGTGCTCACGACGGTGAGTGACATACCTGCAGCCAGCAGGGCACCAGCTGCACCACCGATTAGCAGCATCGAGTCGTCTGCACCGGTCTCAGCGAGTTTGGGCTGGGGGGCAGCGCTGGTGTCAGAAGCAGCATCCTGCGAGTCGTTCGGCGGCGTGGCGGTGTCGTTTTCTGCTTCGTCGGTGTCGGATTCGGTCGCGGGTTCTTCAGCTACCGGCGGGGTGGCGGGGGCAGTGCCGGGGCCGGGGGTTGCGCCGGGGCCGGAGTTGCCACCGCCGGGGTTGCTTGGCCCGGGTTCGTTCGGCTCAGGGTTATCGGTTGGGTCGGTGGGGCCGGGTTCGTCGCCTTCACCGGGGGCGGGCTCGTCGGTGTTGTCGTCGTTGCCTTCGCCGGGGTTCGGCTCTACGGTTTCGTCACCGTTGTCGCCACCTTCGCCAGGGCCGTCTTCGCCCTCGCCCGGGGCGGGTTGTTCGGTGTCGCCACCGTCACCTTCGCCGGGGTTCTGGCCGCCTTCGTCAGGGTTTGGTTCCTCGCCGCCGTCTTCGCCGGGTGCGGGTTGTTCGGTGTCGTTGCCGCCGTTGCCGGGCTCGTCTTCGACAATGCCGCCGCCGTTGCCGGGAGCCTGCTCCTTGTCGTCGTTCTCGCCGGGTGCGGGCTGCTCATCAGTAGCCTGCATGAGGTGGAACGATGCAACGTTTGCGTCGGCAGCGGGTGTTGCTGCGACGTCTTCACCCTGCTGAAGTGAGGGGAGTGCAAACGCTGCGGCAGCGGTCAAAGTGATGAGGTCCACGATCAACTCCGAACTAGTTGGGAAGTCTTCCCCGCGCGGTTCACGTAGCGGGTCCGGGGGAAGAGTCTTACTAGTCGAAGTTAACAGCCGGCGAACTTTGCTTGCAGGTGTTGAGTAAATGCTGATGCGGATAGCTGGTTCTACGGTGATATCACAGGGGAGTTGGGTCACTGAAGTATGCGGGAATACGGCGTCCTTGGCTCTCCAGTCGGTAAACCTCTAAAACTAGAGTATTATTGGAGGTGGCTTTGAGTGCCCACAGGGTTGTGCGCACTTAGAAGTTCGAACTGGTCAACGCTGACCTTGAAAGAGAGAACGAGATGACTCAGCAAACAACTGTCGGGCACGAAACTGTGCTCGACCACTCTGAAGAGTTCAAACGAGACATGGGATTTTGGGGCAATCTAGCCCTGGGCTTCACGTACCTATCTCCGGTGGTGGGTGTCTACACGACACTCGCCGCGTCGATTGCGATTGTTGGCCCGCCGGCGTTCTGGATGATTCTCGTTGCCGGCTTCGGTCAGTTGATGGTTTCGCTGGTCTTTGGCGAGGTCGTCTCGCAGTACCCGATTGCCGGTGGCGTGTATCCGTGGAACCGTCGCCTGTGGGGACCCAAGTGGGGCTGGTTCAGCGGGTGGGTGTATGCCATCGCAATTTCAGCGACAATCGCATCCGTTGCCTACGGTGCTGGTCCGTTCTTGGGTGCTTTCTTCGACATCGAAATGGATGCGGTAGCGAACGTTATTATCGCGCTGGTGATTATCGCGCTGGCCACGCTCATTAACTTCGGTGGTACGCGACTGCTCGCAAACGTCGCCTTCTTTGGATTCGTGGCCGAAATTATCGCGACCATTGTCATCGGTACCTGGCTGTTGATCGGTGGTCGCAAGCACGATCTCAGTGTGCTGGTAACCGACTTCCGTCCCGAGGCGTTCCAAGACAACACCCCGTTCATCATCGCGCTCGGGTTCGCTTCAATTGTTGGTATTTACCTCTTCTACGGCTTTGAAGCCTGCGGCGATGTGGCTGAAGAAGTGAACAACCCCGGCAAGGTGGTTCCGCGTGCGATGCGGATGACGATCTACGTCGGCGGTATCGCCTCGGCATTCATTGCGATCGGTCTCATTTTGGCGGTACCCGATTTCACCGCGGTGATTGAGGGTACGGCAACTGACCCCATCGGTGAACTCTTCGTTTCGGTGTTCGGCGTGACCGGTTTCAAGGTCGTGCTCGCGGTGGTGCTGATTTCGTTCTTGAGCTGCCTCATCTCGCTGCAGGCCGCTGCCTCGCGTCTGCTCTACTCGATGGGCCGCGACAGCCAGCTACCCGGGTCGCACCTGCTCAAGCAGTTCAATGCTCGCCGCGCTGTGCCGCCGTACGCGCTTCTGGCTTCGGGCGCCTTCCCCGCGCTCGTGGTGATCATTTCGCTGCTAAGTGAAGACGCATTGATCGCGATTATTTCGTTCTCGTCATTCGGTGTGTACTGCGCGTTCTCGATGGTTGTGATCGCGTCGATCCGGGCCCGTATGCGCGGCTGGCAGCCGAGGGGTCAGTTCAAGCTCGGCAAGTGGGGATGGATCGTCTCGTTCGCGGCCTTGAGCTGGCAGGTTTTCGGCATGTTCATCGTGCTCCAGCCGGGCGAAGGGCCCTGGTATCAGGCCTGGCTGGTTGGGCTCTCGAGCGTCGTGGTGCTGGGGATCGGCCTGATCTACATGGTTGCGGCGAAACCCTACAACCGTGCCAAGAGTATGGCCGGCGATGCTGCGACGGGTGTGGTTGACACCCGCGCGATTGACCCCATTGCTCCATCAGAGGAACTCGTCGACCTGGCAGTCCGCCTCGACGGTGGTAAGCCGCACCTCTACGAGGACCGTAGCCCGCAGCAGTAGCTAGCGAAACAATCGGGGTCACCACTGCTTTGTTGGTGGTGACCCCGATGTTGTGTGTGCCAAGCGTATCTCTGTTCAGCGCATCATGGTGAGCTAGTGCCGGTGCATGCGGGAACTAGTGTGCAGAGATATCGACCACCCGCATCCGGGTTGGTCCATCATCGATAGCTATGCCGAGACGTGCATCCATTCGATCGCCAGGCAACCAGGATGCAGTGGTTGAGCAGATGACCTGGCCCTCCGCATTCGTGAGCGCGGCTTCGCCCGAAAAATCACCACATGCTTGCAATAGTGCGCGCTCAGCATCGGGCACGTCGATATCACAGGCAGTAACGCCGGCGAATTCTCCGTGGTGGAACACCGGTGTAGACAGGGTCAGTGTGAGCTGGTTGGCGCAGAGAAAATCAAAGTAGGGGCCCGTGAATCCGGCACAGCCATACTCGGCTGGCGCGATGTACCAACTGAGGTGGCGATACTCGTAGACATGAGCCGGCGCAACCGCGTGGATGAGCAAATACGGCACCGAGCCAGTTTCGGTGCGCACCCGCCACTGTAGGGCCTGGTCACGCTGCCCGGTGCGGGTGTGTGCGACCACAAACCCGGCCCCTTTCGCGAGTGGCAGGCGTTCGAGTGTTTGGCCGGCGAGGTGCTGAAACTGGGTGGCCTGCTCGCGTGTGAACGGCTCGTCAGGAGCGGCCAAAGACTGTTCCAAAACCTGTTCAATATTTGCGGCCAGTGATGCTAGCTCGCGATATGCCTCATCGAAGCGCAAGGCAATGCGGCCGGCTATCGTGTCGATGGTCGTCATTCGTCGGTTCCTTTCCGCCGAATTGAAGCGCGTTCGATGCGCAGCTTCTCGGCGATGAGAAAACGTGAGTCGTGGCGAATCGTTTCGTTGACCACTTTTTCTGCGAGCGTGCTCGGGTGACCAATTGCAGCGATGATGTCGTGCATTCCGTTCACAGCAGCGTTCAGGTTGTCGGCATCACGATGCTCTGGCCACAACAGCGCAGCAATTTCAAACTGGATGCGCATTTGATGGCTCAGCAGTCGCGCAGACTGTGCCGCGACGGCCAGATCAATCCAAAAGCGTGAATAGTGCTGATTGCGAAGGTTCAGATTTGGCGCGTTCTCGAATCTGAAGACATCGTGCTTGAGGCGTTCGATGTCGGTGTGATCATGGCGGGCTTGCGCGAGCCGGACACAGGCCGTAGTGATCATCGCCCACTCATCGCCAAGATCTCGCAGATCGATTGTCGAGTAACCCTGCAACCGGCCGGCGCGCTGCTCGGCACTTTCGATAGGAGCTTCGACGATGAATGAGCCGCCATTGCGTCCACGGCGAGTCTCAATAACGCGGGCGTCGCGAAGCCGTGCCAGTGCCTCTCGCACGGTGGCCGGCGCCACCTCGAAGGCTTCGGCAAGATCGGTTTCGGTGGGTAGCCGATCGCCGGGCTGTAGTAGCCCGAGAGCAACCGCATCGGATAGCCGGCGAACGATCTGCCCTGCTCGATCGGCAGCGTTCAGTGGCGTATATAGCTCGCGCCTCACCTGAAACGATTGCAGCACCGGTTGCGGCAAAAGAGGTACCTCCTCGCTGCTGTTACAAAACTTTCTCGACGCTAGCCGAGCACGAGCCCTCAATGCTGAGATGCGCATCCTATGTATGAATCTCCACTGGATGTGAGAGAGACCGGCGTGCTGCGAGACAAATATGGTGATGGAAAATTCGGGTGGGAATGACCGCTCGAGTCATTCCCACCCGTGCAGTTTGTCTAGCCGCTACCGCTTACGCCGCTTTGCCTCGACGATGCGGATCAGTTCTTCTTCAGCGTCCGGGCCGGGTTTCACGCCGCCGGGGATGCCGACGAAGAAGATCAGACCGGCAAGCCACCACAGGCCGAACACCACCCAGGGCTCGATGCCCAGCTGTGCCGGCATGAACGGCAGGTAGAGGGCGGTGAGGAACGCGGTGATGAGCGCCGACACTACACCGATCACGATGCCGAAGTTGCCGCTACCGCCGATGCGCAGCGGACGCTCCATGTTGGGTTCGCGGCGGCGTAGGATCACGAACGAAATCGACACGATCAGGTACGCGATCACGATCATCGGCGAGCCTGCATCCACGATCCATCCGAGAGCCTTCGAACCGAAGAACGGTGCGAGCGTGGCGATACCACCGAGCACCAGCAGTGCGTTGACGGGGGTGCGGGTGCGCGGGTGCAGCACGCCGAGCCAGCGCGGAAGCATGCCCGACTGGGCGAGCGAGTAGATGAGTCGCGAGGCACCCATCTACAACGAGTTCCACGAGGTGAGAATACCGGCGATACCGGCAGCCACCATCATGTTGGCGAAGAACTGGCTGCCGAACAGCGCCCCCATGGCGTCGGCTGCGGGGAGGTTCGACTCGGCAAGCGCCGTATCGTCGAGTGCCAGCGAAACGGTGAGCACGATGAGGATGTACCAAACCGCGGCGATTACCACCGAGGCGAACGAGATGCGGCCCACCTTGCGCGGAGGAAGGTTCACTTCTTCGGCGGTCTGCGGAATGACGTCGAACCCGACGAACATGAACGGCACAACCACCAGCACCGCGAAGAACCCGACCTGGCCGTTGACGAACATCGGTTCAAGGTTGGCGGGGCTGCCGCCGGTGAAAGCACCGATGAGCTGCAGAGCGCCGATGGCGAACAGGAACAGCACCACGAACATCTGGAAACCACCGGCGATCTTCACGCCAAGGATGTTGATGATGGTGATCACGATCGCCATGATCGAACCCACCAGCGCCCAGATGAGGTACACCTCAGATTCGTTAATGGTCCACAGATGGATGTGCTCGAGATCGACCACGTACCCAATAGCTCGGGGGAGAGCCACCGCCTCAAAGGCCACCACAGTCGCATAACCACCGGTAATTGCCCACGAACCGATGAACGACCAGCGCGGCCCGAGCGCGCGCATGATGTAGTTGTGCTCACCACCGGCCTTCGGCATCGCGGCCACGAGCTCGGAGTAGACGAGCGCCACGATGGCCATCATCAGACCACCGATGAGAAATGCTCCGGCGGCGCCGAACGAACCGGCGCTGGTGATCCAGTCGCCGACCAGGGTTACCCAGCCGAAACCGACCATGGCGCCGACGCCGAGGGTCAGGGTGCTGAGCGCACCGAGCGAACGTTTGAAGCCGGGGTTATTGCCGTGCGTGCCTGACGCCGGTGCTGCTGACTTCGAGGGAGATGTGGACATCTTTGTCTCGCGATCTGTTATAGATGAATGAATAACTGAGCGTTACTTGGGTAGAACCTAGCAATATGCTGACAGTCGCGCAACATTATTGTGATGTTGCTCTAAGATGCGAAGACGATTCATTTTCTGCGGGAATAGGCATCTGCGCGTACGCTAGAGGAGTTATGCGCACATCCCTCTATAAGTCTCACGACGAACTCAAGATGATGGTCCCAGCGGGGATGCTCACCGCGGCAGCACTCGACGCGGTCGAAGCAGCAATCCGCCCGGGGATCAGCACCCTCGAACTCGACGCGATTGCCGAAAAAACCATCCGCGACGGCGGCGGTGTGCCGAACTTTCAGCTGGTGCCCGGCTACTCGCACACCGTCTGCGCCTCGGTCAACGACGCCGTCGTGCACGGCATCCCCAATTCGACGCCGCTCGAACCCGGTGACGTTGTTTCAATCGACTGCGGTGCCAAGCTGAACGGCTGGAACGGCGACTCGGCGCGCACCTTCATCGTGCCGGGAGAAGTGACGCGCCCCAACGCATCCGAATGGCTCGCCGAAGCGAACCGGGTGAGTGACGCCACTCGCGCCGCGATGTGGGCCGGTATCGCCGCCTTCGCATCCGCGCGGCATCTCAACGACGTCGGGACCGCAATCGAGGTGGCCATCGATGAACAGCTCGGGCCGCTCGGCAACCTCGAAAACTACACCGGTCACGGCATCGGGCGAGATATGCACGAAGAACCCACCGTTTTCAACTATCGGGTGCGCCGCCGCGGGCCGGTGGTGCGGGCGGGCTTGGCGATCTGTATCGAACCGATGCTCACCGGCGGCAGCCCCGACGTCACCGTCGACGATGACGGCTGGACCGTTCGCTCGGCCGACGGTACGGTCGCAGCCCACTGGGAACACACCGTTATCCGCCACGCGGACGGTATCTGGGTGACCACCGTCGAAGACGGTGGCGCCGCTGGGCTTGCCAGTTACGGTGTGGTGCCGGTTCCGCTGGATTAGGGGTGAACCCGCTTCCCAAAGCTAGCTGGCAAGGTGCATCGTTACGGTGCTCGTCACCAGTCCGACAATGATGATGGTTGCGGTCGCAATCGCGCCGAGTATCGCCGGGCGTGGGCCGAGCTTCACAATCGACCGCAGGTGCACGTTGAGTCCCAGTGCAAACATCGCCATCGCGAGGGCTGCGGTTTGGATAAAAGCCGCGGTATCCAGTGCTGGCTGTGGCAGTAGATCTACGCTGCGAATCACAACGCAGGCGATAAACCCCAACACAAAATAGGGGACAAGTGGTGGGCGCTTGCGGCCCGTGTCGGGCAGCTCTTGGCGATTCAAGAGCCCAAGTGCTGCCATTACCGGAGCCAAAAGCAGCACGCGGCCGAGTTTCACCACTATTGCAACCGCGAGAGCCGTGGCGCCAACAATCCCACCCGCGGCAACAACCTGCGCAACCTCATGGGTGGTGAGCCCGATGAACAACCCGGCGGTTTTTGCATCCATACCAAACAGCACGGCCAGCGCCGGACCCGCGGGAATCATGATCGTGCCAAAAATCACCACGAGCGCGACCGCGGTGGCGGTGTCGTCATCATCGGCATCAGTCACTGACCTTGCGCCCGCAACTGCCGCAGCGCCGCAAATTGAAAATCCGGATGCGATGAGCATCCGCAGCCTGCGATCTACTTCCAACCGGCGGCCGGCTGCCATCGTGACCGTGAAAGTGATCACCACTGCTGCGACGATGCCCAGCAGCGGTATCCAACCCAGGTTGATGATGTCGCCGGCCGCGATTTGCAGACCAAGCAGCACAATTCCAAAGCGCAGGATTGGCTTTTCGACAATGGCGTTGCCCGGCATGAGCTGCTCGGGAACCGGAAACAGATTGCGCCAGGCGATACCGGCGAGCATCGTAATCAGCAGGGGGCTGAGTGGCGAAACCCACGGCGCAACGAGTATCGCCAACACGGATACGGCAAGCGCGACAGCAATGCCGGGAAAGTATTGCCGATACTGGATGCGATCTGTTACGAGCATGCTCGAAGTCTGCGATTTGCGGCGCAGTTGCGGAAGACCTCATTAATCGATGCTGATATATCATTGCGATATGGTCACGCTTGGCGGGGAAATACAGCAGGTGTCAATGTCGACGCTGCGCCTACTCGTCGCGCTGGCTGAAGAAGGCTCAATTAGCGAAGCCGCTCGTCGAACTGGAATGGCGCAATCCAACGCCTCTCGCAGTCTGAAAGCTCTCGAGGCAAGCGTTGGAGTGCAACTCATCGTGCGAGCGCATTCAGGCGCGCACCTCACCGATCGTGGCAACCTGCTCGCACTGTGGGCACAAGAGGTTGTCACCGCAATGGACCGACTCCTCGTCGGGATGAACTCGCTCAGCGGAACCAGCGGCGGTCAGATTACCGTTGGTGCCTCGCACACGGTTGCCGAGCATCTCGCCCCCGAATGGCTCGCCACTTTCCACCGCCAACCCCGCGCCGTGACCGTCGCACTCGATATGGAAAACTCCGAACGCGTGCTCGAGGGGATCGCACGCGGTGAATTTGATCTCGGATTTGTCGAGTGTCCAGTAGTGCCCGGCAGTTTCGCGCAGGTCGAAGTTCGCGTGGACGCACTCAAGCTCATCGTGCATCCGGGACATGAATGGGCCGCGCTGGCGCATCGGGACGAGCCGCTGCTGCCATCGGTGCTGGCGAAAACCCCGCTGATTCTGCGCGAATCCGGATCGGGTACCCGTGCAGTTGTATCGGCGGCCCTCGCGCCATACGGCGGTGTGCGCACACTCATGGAGCTCAACAGCACCTCGGCAATAGTGCGGGCTGTAGAGGCTGGCGTGGGGCCGGCGCTACTGAGCGGGCTGTCGGTTGAGGCTGGAATTCGCGAGGGGCGATTGGTGGCAGTGCCGGTGCTTGGCCAGACACTCGAACGCTGCATCCGCGCGGTTTGGTTGCCGAGCTCGCCACCGCGGGGAGAGGTCAGAGATCTCCTTTCGATCGCGGTGAGTGGACAGCTGCTGTAGCTCATTGCTCGGGTTCGGTGGCGATAAATAGGATTGAAATTGCGCCAAATTACTAACGAGGAGACGCAGATGACCGCACCAATCCGTGTAACCGTCACCGGAGCCGCCGGAGCTATCGGCTATGCGCTGCTATTCCGCATCGCATCCGGTGCGATGTTTGGGTCGCAGCAGCCGGTTGAGCTGCGCCTGCTCGAGATTCCGCAAGCGGTGGATGCGGCAGCTGGTACTGCACTCGAGCTCAGTGACTGTGCCTTCCCGCTGCTGCGCGATGTGACCGTGACCGACGATGCGGAATCGGCATTCGACGGCACCAACTATGCGCTGCTCGTGGGTGCCATGCCCCGTAAGCAGGGGATGGACCGCGCCGACCTGCTCTCGGCGAACGCGGCAATCTTCTCGGGCCAGGGGCGTGCCATCGGCGCACGTGCCGCTGACAACGTGCGAGTGCTCGTGGTTGGAAACCCGGCCAACACCAATGCAGCGATCGCGCGAGCTGCCGCGCCCGATGTGCCTGCCGAACGCTTCCATGCGCTGATGCGACTCGACCACAACCGCGCCATTGCGCAGCTCGCGGAGCGTGCCGGAGTGGTATCGAGCGAGGTGCGCAAGCTAACTGTTTGGGGTAATCACTCGAACACGCAGGTGCCTGATGTCGACCACGCGCTCATTGGCAGCCGCTCGGTGCGTGAATGCATCGCTGATGATGCTTGGCTTGATGGTCCGTTCGTTGAACGAGTGGCAAACCGAGGCGCAGAAATTATTCGCGCGCGGGGCGCATCCAGTGCCGCCAGCGCGGCCTCGGCGGTGATTGATCACATTGCCGATTGGCATCTCGGCACTCGCGCCGACGATTGGGTGACCGTAGCGCGGCCATCGCGAGGCGAATATGGAGTGCCGGAAGGGCTGGTGTTTGGGATGCCGGCAACCGCACGTGCGGGGGAGTGGCACACGGTAGAAGGGCTCGACTGGAGCGAGCGCACCCGCGATGCGATTGCCCGCACCGTTGCTGATCTCGAAGGTGAATGGGATGCGGTGCGCGCGCTCGGCATCGAGATCTAGTGGCTGCGGCTGTCGGGAAAGAAAACATGCGCGAGCCCTTGCGGAACACGCCGAAAAGTCTCTATAGTTGACAGTCGGTGTTTCTGCACGCGCCCGCGCGTGTGATGCACTGATTCCGCATGACCGGCATGTGGGCAACGATATCAAAGCGATTAGTGAGGCTATGGCCAAGAAGGACGGCGTAATCGAGATCGAGGGCACGGTAGTGGAAGCACTGCCGAACGCGATGTTCCGCGTGGAGCTCTCAAATGGTCACAAGGTGCTTGCGCACATCTCAGGGAAGATGCGCCAGCACTACATTCGAATCCTTCCTGAAGACCGGGTAATCGTAGAGCTCAGCCCCTACGACCTCACCCGTGGTCGGATCGTCTACCGCTACAAGTAAGCCCACAGCTGGATAAGGAACGGCCGGCGCATCCCGCGCCGGTACGAGGCCAGCGACTCAAAGGACACCTCATGAAGGTCAACCCCTCTGTAAAGAAGATTTGTGACAACTGCAAGGTCATCCGCCGCCACGGCCGCGTGATGGTGATCTGCAGCAACCCCCGTCACAAGCAGCGCCAGGGCTAGGCGAACGAGCTTCGGCTCGAATAACTCAACACTGAAATTGCGACGATAAGAACCCGTACGCGGGGGACACCTCCGGGCCTGAGGCCGGAGCCCAATCGTCGCTCCACACCTCAATAAGGAGCACACTCCCATGGCACGTCTCGCAGGCGTAGACCTCCCGCGCGAAAAGCGCGTGGAGATCGCACTCACCTACATCTACGGCATCGGCCGCACCCGCGCGCTCAAGTCGCTCGAAGCCACCGGAATCGACGGCAACACTCGCGTGAAAGACCTCACCGACGAACAGCTCGTGGCACTCCGTGACCACATCGAAGGCACCTACCAGGTAGAGGGTGACCTCCGCCGTGAAGTCGCAGCCGACATCCGCCGCAAGGTCGAAATCGGTAGCTACCAGGGCATCCGCCACCGTCGCGGCCTTCCGGTCCACGGTCAGCGCACCAAGACCAACGCTCGCACCCGTAAAGGCCCGAAGCGCACCGTCGCCGGTAAGAAGAAGTAACCCATCCGCCATCGCGGATGTGAGTGAACCGGAATTCGTAGGAGAGAAGAATTGGCTACCCCAAAGACCGCGGCGCGTAAAGCTCGCCGCAAGCAAAACAAAAACGTTCCCGTCGGCCAGGCACACATCAAGTCGACGTTCAACAACACCATCATTTCCATCACCGACCCCAGCGGTGCTGTCATCAGCTGGGCCTCGTCCGGTGGTGTGGGCTACAAGGGCTCGCGTAAGTCGACCCCGTTCGCCGCACAGCTGGCCGCCGAAGCCGCTGCTCGTCAGGCGCAGGAACACGGCATGAAGAAGGTCGACGTTTTCGTGAAGGGTCCCGGTTCGGGCCGTGAAACCGCGATCCGTTCGCTGCAGGCAGCAGGCCTCGAGGTTGGCTCGATCAGCGACGTGACCCCGCAGGCACACAACGGCTGCCGCCCGCCGAAGCGCCGCCGCGTCTAAGTCTTCCGGGTCGCCCGCGCGCATTCGCGTTCGGGCGACCAGCGGCATCCGCCGTTCCACCGCCCCCGTACGCCTGCTTACGCACATTCCCCAACTCGCGGGACTGCAGCCCGTGAACACGCCAAGCGTCATATAGCGGACGCTTCGCCGAAAGGACCATATAGTGCTCATTGCACAGCGCCCCACTCTCACCGAGGAAAACATCTCGGAGTACCGCTCGCGGTTCACTATTGAACCGCTCGAGCCCGGCTTCGGCTACACCCTCGGCAACTCGCTGCGTCGCACACTGCTCAGCTCGATCCCCGGTGCTGCCGTAACCAGCATCCGCATCGACAACGTGCAGCACGAATTCACCACGATCGCCGGGGTGAAGGAAGACGTCACCGAGATCATCCTCAACATCAAGCAGCTCGTGGTTTCGTGCGAGTTTGATGAACCGATCACCGCCTACCTGCGTAAAACCGGCGCGGGTGAGGTGACCGCAGCCGACATCTCGGCACCCGCCGGCGTCGAGATCCACAATCCCGAGCTGGTCATCGCCACGCTCAACGACGACGCCAAGTTCGAACTTGAGCTCACCATTGAACGCGGCCGCGGCTATGTGTCAGCACAGCAGAACCGCGACGAGTACTCAGAAGCCGGCCAGATTCCGGTCGACTCGATCTACTCGCCCGTGCTTAAGGTGACCTACCGCGTCGAGGCCACCCGTGCCGGTGAGCGCACCGACTTCGACCGCCTGGTTGTGGACGTCGAAACCAAGCCCTCGATGCTGCCCCGCGACGCCGTCGCCTCGGCAGGTGGCACCCTGGTTGAGCTGTTCAGCCTCGCTCGCGAACTGAACACCGAAGCCGAGGGCATCGAAATCGGTCCGGCCCCGGTCGAACAGGTCATCAGCGACGAACTGTCGATGAGCATCAACGACCTCGACCTGTCGGTTCGCTCATACAACTGCCTCATGCGCGAAGGCATCACCACCGTCGCGCAGCTGGTGGCACTGAGCGAAGGCCAGCTCATGAACATCCGCAACTTCGGTCAGAAGTCGGTTGACGAGGTACGTGAAAAGCTTGCCTCGCTCGGCCTGTCGCTGAAGGACAGCGTGCCCGGTTTTGAAGGTACGCACTTCTACGGCGGCAGCGAAGACAGCGGCGAGTACATCTAAACCTGCGGATCATCGATCCGAAACCTGAGAAAGAGAACCAGCAATGCCTAAGCCCAACAAGGGTCCACGCCTCGGAGGCGGTCCCGCCCACGAGCGCCTGCTGCTCGGCAACCTCGCCTCGCAGCTGTTCACCCACAAGCGCATCCAGACCACCGAAACCAAGGCCAAGCGCCTGCAGCCGGTTGCTGAGCGCCTGATCACCCAGGCGAAGAAGGGCGACCTGCACAACCGCCGTCGTGTGATGCGCACCATCACCGACCCCAGCGTGGTGCACGAACTCTTCACCGAGATCGCACCGCTCGTGGCCGAGCGTGAGGGTGGCTACACCCGCATCATCAAGACCGGCTACCGCAAGGGTGACAACGCACCCATGGCGGTTATCGAGCTCGTGCTCGAGCCGGTGAACCCCAAGCCGAAGCGCCAGAAGGTTGAAGAGCCGGTTGTTGAGGTGGCTGACGAAGACATCGAGCCCACCGAGGCCGAGGTCGAGGCTGCCGAGGTCGCTGACGCTGCTGAAGGCGACGCGCCTGAGGCTGAGGCAGCTGAGGCTGCTGAGGCTGACGCCGCAGCCGAGGAAGAAGCAGCTGAGGAAGAAGCAGCTGAGGAAGAAGCCAAGTAGCTTTCTTCAAGCAAAAGAGTGAGGGGTCCGCACATGGGTGCGGGCCCCTTCGCGTTTCCCGATCGGCTTCGGTGCCGCAGCCCTCTGCGGCAAATGACCCTGTTGTTGCGAAATGACCCTGTTGTAGCAGGGTCATTTGCTGATAACAGGGTCATTTGGTGAAAGGGGCCGCTTGGTCAAGCAGTGCTGTATGCCGATAACAGGGTCATTTGGTGAAAGGGGCCGCTTGGTCGAGCAGTGCTGTATGCCGATAACAGGGTCATTTGGTGAAAGGGGCCGCTTGCTCAAGCAGTGCTGTATGCCATTAGGAGGGTCATTTGCTACTAACAGGGTCGCTTGGCGAGAAGAAGGGGTGGCGTGGGAGGGGAGTCTCGTGTCACGGAGTTATCTGTCTGTGGCTCAGGAGTCTGTCGTTGCGTGGTCAGGCCATGCCATGCGCGATCCCGGAGCCCTCGCGCCGGCGATGCCTCGCGCCGGCGATGCCTCGAACCCACGCCTTCTCTGTAGCAAGTGACCCTGTTGTTGCGAAATGACCCTGTTGTAGCAGGGTCATTTGGTGATAACAGGGTCATTTGGTGAAAAAAGAGCGGCTGGCGGGCGGGCGGCAAGGGGAGAGCGGCGGGCGGGCGGCGGGCGGGGGCGGCAGGGCCCACCCGCACAGGGCCCACCCGCACTGGGCCCACCCGCACTGGGCCCACCCGCACAGGGCCCACCCGCACAGGGCTCACCCGCACAGGGCTCACCCGCACAAGGCTCACCCGCACTGGGCCCACACACCCAAGGCCCACACACCCAGGACCCACACGCCATCGAGCGGGTGCGGCAAGATGGAGATATGCAGGACAACACCGTGCGCATCCGGCTCGACATCGCGTATGACGGCACCGCCTTTAGTGGTTGGGCGACACAACCTGGGCTGCGCACGGTGCAGGGCACGCTTGAGGATGCAATCCGCATCCTGTACCGTGATCTCCCCGACGCCGGCCCGTTGCTCACAGTGGCGGGGCGCACTGATGCCGGGGTACACGCGTTGGGGCAGGTGGCGCATCTTGACCTTCCCGAGTCAATCTGGGCGACCACTGCGCGTCGCCTCGGCCGAGAGCATGGCGAGGTCGCATTCGTGCGGCGAATAACCGGGATCCTCGGCAACGATGCCGACGTGGCAGTAACCGGATGCGCGCTCGCACCCGAAGGTTTCGATGCTCGTTTTTCAGCGCTGCGCCGCAGCTATGAGTATCGCCTCGCCGACCCCACATCGCCGGCGAACCCGCTTGAGCGACACCGCACGGCGCAGGTGCGTCGCCCCCTCGATCTCGAGCTGATGAATGCGGCCGCGCAAGAACTCATCGGACTGCACGACTTCGCCGGATTCTGCCGGCCGCGGGCGGGCGCCACCACGGTGCGCACGCTCGAAGAATTCGCTTGGCATCGGGATGAGCTGGGCGTGTTTGTTGCCCACGTTCAGGCTGATGCGTTCTGTCATTCGATGGTTCGCTCGCTGGTCGGCATGTGTGCGGCTGTGGGGATGGGGCGGTTGTCGCTGGCAAAGGTTCCAGAGCTATTGCAGTTAACCGGCCGATCGAATGACTTCACGGTGCTCCCGGCGAAGGGATTGACGCTGGTGAGCGTTGCGTATCCGGGGCAGGACGAACTCGCATCCCGGCAGGAACAAACGCGCGCTAAGCGTCCCGCGCTGCGGGTGGTGGAATAGGCCAACTGCGCGCCAGCTGAGGAATGGGGCTGGCTGGGATGCATCGGGCTGGCCTGTCCGGGACGGGGAGAGAGTTGGTTGGATGTGCCGGGCTGGATGGAGAGCCCGGGTGTCTTGGACGGGCTGGAAGGATGCGCCGGTCACGTGAGCACAGCCTCGCTACGTTTGCGGAGGTAGCGGCGGGAACAAGGATGCGCCGGCGCGTGAGCACAGCTGGCCAGATGCGCTGACCGGACGTGAAGAATTGCCTGGATGCATCGGACTGGTTCAACGGTGCAGGGCCGGCCGAAGCTCAGCCGCGAAACTCACCATTGCAGTGCATCCCAAATCTGTCGTACAATAAGCAGGTTGCCCGCCACCGGCAGGCATCGAAGTGAGCCCTCAACTGCGACGTTACCCCACGCATCCCGTGGTGAAACTATCGCGACCGAGTGGGATTCACGGACCTCTCACTCCGAACGAAAGTTGCATATTCATGCGTACTTACACCCCCAAGGCTGGTGAAGTCACCCGCGAGTGGTTCGTCATTGACGCAACCGATGTCGTGCTTGGCCGCCTCGCTTCGCACGCAGCTCAGCTGCTGCGCGGTAAGCACAAGCCGACCTTCGCGCCGCACGTTGACACCGGTGACTTTGTCATCATCATCAACGCCGACAAGGTGGCCCTCACCGGTCAGAAGCTCGAACAGAAGCGCGCCTACCGTCACTCGGGTTACCCGGGTGGTCTGCGCTCGCAGAACTATGCCGAGTTCCTCGAGAAGCGGCCCGACCGCGTCATCGAAAAAGCGGTTCGCGGCATGCTCCCGAAGAACTCGCTGGGCCGCGAGCAGCTCAAGAAGCTCAAGGTGTACGCGGGTGCAGAACACCCGCACCAGGCTCAGCAGCCCAAGCCGTACACTCTCGACCAGGTTGCCCAGTAGCGGCAGCGATAACGAAGGACGAATAAGTGGCGACCATCGCAGACTCCATCGAAGAGCAGCCCACCAACTACAGCACCGAGACCCCTGCCGCGGCGGGCGTCGAGGTTACCGAGCGTGCACCCCTCACTGTTTCGGGTGCCGCTGTCGGGCGCCGCAAGCAGGCCATCGCCCGCGTGCGCGTGATCCCCGGCACCGGTGTTATCACCGTTAACGGTCGTGAGTTCGCGGAGTACTTCCCGAACAAGCTGCACCAGCAGCTCATCACCGACCCCTTCACCCTGCTCGACCTCACCGACCGCTATGACGTGATCGCAACCATCACCGGTGGTGGCCCCTCGGGCCAGGCCGGCGCGCTGCGTCTGGGCATCGCCCGTGCGCTCAACGAGATCGACCGTGAAAACAACCGTCCCGAGTTGAAGAAGGCTGGATTCCTCACTCGTGACGCACGTGCGAAGGAACGTAAGAAGGCCGGTCTCAAGAAGGCCCGCAAGGCACCGCAGTACTCGAAGCGCTAAGCGTTTACCAGTACGGTGTCACGTCTTTTTGGAACTGACGGAGTTCGGGGCCTGGCGAATGACCACCTTACGGTGGAACTCGCCATGGCCCTGGCTCAGGCGGCGGCGGTCGTCCTCGCTCGCGAAACCCGCGAGCAGGGCGGCCGCCCCGTCGCCGTACTCGCTCGAGACCCGCGTGTTTCGGGCGAGTTTTTGAGCGCAGCGGTTGCCGCTGGGCTCGCATCCTCGGGCGTGCATGTGCTCGATGCCGGTGTTATCCCCACCCCGGCCGCAGCCTTCCTCACCGCCGATGTCAACGCCGACTTCGGGGTGATGATTTCTGCCTCGCATAACCCGGCTCCCGATAACGGGATTAAGTTTTTTGCTCGCGGCGGCCGCAAACTGCCTGACGAGATCGAAAGTGAAATTGAGCGGCAGCTCGATGCTGAAATGCTGCGCCCGATCGGCGACGGTGTGGGCCGCATCGAACGCTTCGCCGACGCTGAAGACCGCTACGCGCTGCACCTGCTGAGTGCTGTGCCAAGCCAGCGCCCCGATGGAAAGCACGCACTGGCCGGTTTGCACATTGTGATCGACGCAGCCAACGGTGCCGCATCGGGCGTATCACCGCAGGTGTTTACCGACGCCGGGGCGAAGGTGTCGGTAATCGGTAACGAACCTGACGGCCTTAACATCAATGATGGTGTCGGTTCTACGCATCTTGCCGGCCTGCAAGAAGCCGTCACCCGCTTCGGCGCCGACCTCGGTATCGCTCACGACGGCGACGCCGACCGCTGCCTCGCCGTGGACGAAACCGGTGCTGTTGTCGATGGTGATCAGATCATGGCGATACTCGCTACCGCGATGCACGAGCACGGTCAGCTCACTGGTGACACCCTGGTCGTTACCGTGATGTCAAACCTGGGCCTCAAACTCGCGATGCGTGAGCGCGGCATCAAGCTCATCGAAACGAAGGTGGGCGACCGCTACGTGCTTGCCGAGCTGAACCAGCACGGGCTGGCCCTTGGCGGCGAACAGTCGGGGCACGTGATTATTGCTGAACACGCCACCACGGGTGATGGCCTCCTCACGGGGCTATGTCTGGCGAGCATTATGGCGAGCACTGGTAAGCGGCTGTCCGAGCTGAAGCAGGTCATGCGCGTGTACCCGCAGGTGCTCATCAATGTGAGTGGCGTGCATCGAGAACTGTGCGAGTCGAACCAGGCAGTTCAAGACGAGGTCACGAAGGTCAGTGATGAACTTGGCGATACCGGCCGCGTGCTTCTGCGGCCATCCGGCACTGAGCCTGTGGTGCGCGTAATGGTTGAAGCTGAAACTTCCGAGTTGGCGCAGCAGTATGCGCAGCGACTCGCCGATGTCGTGAGCACCGAACTCGCAATCTCCTAGGCCCGTCACACGCGGGCACACCGGGCACATTTCGCGGGAGAATCGTGCAGTAAACGCACCTGAATTCACAGGTGTTTTGCATGTTCGGGTAGAGTATACGGGTCGCATCCATTCACGACGGCTCAAAATGCCGGTCATTGGATTCCCTCGCCACCGCGAAGATCGCTGTGCTCTGGCGAAGGTGCCGCGCTCGTAATCTCATCCTGGTCATTGCTGGCTTCAAGGGCAATTCGTTATGAATTCACTCATCATCATGTTCATCGGCCTCGCCTTCATTGCGGCGGGCTATTTTCTCTACTCGAAATACCTCTCCGAAAAGGTTTACAAGCTCAACCCCCGGGCAATCACACCCGCACACGCGCAAAAAGACGGGGTCGATTTCGTCCCCACCAACAAGTGGGTGCTTTGGGGCCACCACTTCACCTCGGTCGCCGGCGCCGCACCCATCACCGGCCCAGCTATCGCCATGATCTGGGGTTGGCTCCCCGCCTTCCTCTGGGTAACTATCGGCACCGTATTTTTTGCCGGGATGCACGACTTCGGTGCCCTGTGGGCGGCCACCCGCAACAAGGGTCACACCATTGGTGATCTCGCCAAACGCTATATCGGTTCGCGCGGTTCACTGCTGTTCACCATCGTGATTTTCCTGCTGATCGTGATCGTCAATGCCGTTTTCGCTTCGATCATCGCCGGCCTGCTGGTGTCGACGCCGACTTCGGTGATCCCCACCTGGGGTGCGATTGTGGTGGCGCTGCTTATCGGTCAGGCAATCTACCGGTTCAAGTGGAACCTGCCGCTGGTGTCGATCGTCGGCGTTATCGTGCTTTACGGCCTGATGATCCTTGGCGATATGTTTCCGATCGTGCTGCCTGAAACCATCATGGGTATGTCGGCACAGTCGTTCTGGATTGTGGTGCTGTTCATCTATGCGGGTGTCGCATCGCTGATGCCGGTGTGGATGCTGCTGCAGCCGCGTGACTACATCAACGGTCTGCAGCTGTTCGTGGGGCTCGGCATCCTTTACCTTGCCATCATTCTTTCGGCACCCACCGTGCTGCTCGATCCGATCGCAACCGAGGTTCCTGCCGGCACGCCGCCGATCTGGCCGCTGCTCTTTGTGACCGTTGCCTGTGGCGCGATCTCGGGTTTCCACGGTGTGGTCGCCTCGGGCACCTCATCGAAACAGCTCGATAAAGAAACGGATGCGCGTCTGGTCGGTTATTTCGGTGCCGTGGGTGAGGGTCTGCTGGCGCTCGGCACTATCGTGGCCGTGTCGGCTGGTTTCAACACCGTTACCGAATTCCAGGATGCATACGCTAAGGGCGGTATCGGTGCCTTCGTTGCCGGTGGTGGCAATATCCTCAATGCCGGGCTCGGTATTCCGTTCAGCTTGAGCGCCACTATTCTCGCCACTATGGCGGTGCTGTTTGCGGCCACCACGATGGACACCGCGGTGCGGCTGCATCGTCTGGTGATTGTTGAGCTCGGGGCCCGAATGGGCGTCAAGATTTCGCCGCTGGTCGGCACCGTCATTGCCGTTGGGCTGGGGCTCGGGCTCGCCTTCGGTGCTGGCGAAAACGGTTCGGGCGGTATGGTGCTGTGGCCGCTATTCGGCACCACCAACCAGATTCTCGCGGTGCTGACGCTCGCGGTGCTCGCGGTTATTCTGATGCGCAAGCGCCGACCGGTGTTGCCGATTCTGATCCCGTTGCTGTTCGTGTTCGCGATGACGTTCTGGGCGCTGGTGCTGCAGTTAATCACCTTCGTCAAGGATGGTGACTGGCTGTTGCTCGTGCTCGGTGGCGCGGTCTTTGTGGCAGCGCTGTGGACGGTTATCGAGTCGGTCACTTCGATGCGTCGGGTGATGACCGAAGCTCCCGAGCCAGCAGACGCCGACGGTGTTGAAGAGTGGCCTGAGCAGGCTGAAGTGGGCTCGGGCCAGTCGGGCGCGGTGAACTAATGTCACCGCAACGGCAGCCGGGTGGCGGGGAGCAATCAGACTCTCCGCCTCCGGGCTGGCCGCAATTTGTGGCGTGGCTGCGCGAAAAGTTTGGTGCTTTTAGCGCGGGGCTAAATGAGTACTATGTGGGGCCGTATCGGCAGACCATGAAGCGTGCCGAGCGCGATGAAGACGATCTGTTGATGCTCTACATCTACGGTGAAGCGCTCGGAATTCCCGGGCCGGCAAACTACTACCTGATGGAGCTCTATCCGGTGCTGCTTGATGAGCTGCACGAGTGGCACACCCGGGTGGGGCTTGAGCGTTCGCCAATCGCGGGAGCCCGTTGCTGCTGAGGCGACTATCTCTCGGATGCAGCAACGACGGTACTAAACGGGGGTGCGGATATGTTCCGTGACGAGATCGCGCAGCGGCGCGTGCTGTTTTTTGGCGGTAAGGGTGGTGTTGGGAAAACCACCAGCGCTGCCGCGGTAGCCCTCGACCAGGCTCGGGCTGGCCGTCGCGTGCTGCTGGTTTCAACCGACCCGGCGCACAATCTTGGCCACCTTTGGGGTCGAAAGATTGGTGAAAAGCCGGTGGCGCTGCATCCCGGTTTGGATGCGGTGGAAATTGATCCCGACCGTGAAGCCGGCCGTCATTTCAAGGCGGTTGGGCAGCATCTGTACGGCATGATGCCCGAACATTTGCACGGCGAGGTGCGGCGTTATTTGCAGGTGTCGGCGCAGGCGCCGGGCGCCCATGAGGCGGCGATGCTTGAGCGCACCGCGCAGCTCACAGTTGATGGGCTGCGTGACTACGACCTGGTGGTGTTCGACACCGCTCCGAGCGGGCACACCGCGCGGCTGCTGGCACTACCCGAGATGATGGCGCAGTGGACGCGGGCGCTGCTCGATAATCGCACTCGTGCCGACCGTTTTGGTTCGGTGGCCCGCTCACTCGACGGTGGTAAAGAAGAATCAGGTATTGGTGCCCGTCGCAGCCGAGATCAGCGCATCCGCGAGCTGCTCGAACGGCGACAAACACTACTGGCTGAGTTTCGCGCCGTCATTACTGATGCCAAACTCAGCGGGTTCATTATCGTTTTGGCGGCAGAGCGGATGCCGGTGCTCGAAACACTCGAGTTGCGTAAGCAGCTGGCCGAGTCAAATATCGCGGTTATCGGCTATCTCATTAATAAGCGCACACCGGATGCGGCTGATAGCGAGCTGCTTGCCACCCGTCACGCGGCCGAAGAAGATTGGGTGGCGGAGCTTCGGAAGGGGACCGGCCGAGGCGCGCTCATCGTGCAAACGCCGCTGCTCGCGCACGAGCCGATCGGTGAGGCTGCGCTCATCGAGTTTGGTGGGATGCTGTGCGGCACGCGGTAGCCCCCGCCGCGTTGCGGTGCGTCGGCTTAGACTTTCCGCAAGAGCACTCGCTCAACCGTGTGATCGGCAGCTTTGCGCAAAATCAGCCGCGCGCGGGAGCGAGTCGCGAGCACATTCTCTTCCAGGTTTGGCAGATTGATTGTCGACCAAATTTCGTGAGCCGTTGCGCGCGCATCCGCCTCGCTGAGGTCGGCGTAGCGGCGAAAGTATGAGGATGGGTTGGCGAACGCGCCCTTTTGCAGCTTCAAGAAGCGTTCGATATACCAGCGCTCAATATCGGCGGTGCGTGCATCCACGTACACCGAAAAATCGAACATGTCGCTCACCGAAAGCGCGCGGCCCGGCTGCGGTGGCTGCAACACATTGAGCCCCTCAACGATGAGCACATCCGGTGCGTGCACCACGATTTCGGCGTCGGGAACGATGTCGTACACCATATGCGAGTAGAACGGCGCCCGCACCTCTGGCATACCCGATTTCACCTGAGTCACAAAGCGCAGCAGCGCCCGCTGGTCATATGACTCGGGGAAGCCCTTGCGATGCATAATGCCGCGCCGCTTGAGCTCGGCGTTGGGATAGAGGAAACCGTCGGTGGTGACGAGTTCAACCCGCGGGGTGTCATCCCAGCGCCGCAGCAGTTCGCGCAGCAGTCGCGCCACGGTCGATTTGCCCACCGCGACCGAACCGGCCACGCCGATCACGAAGGGTGTGCGAGCCGACCGCTCGCCAACAAACGAAGAGGTGGCGCGATGCAGTTCGCGGGCGTTCATGATGTGCAGGTTCAGCAGCCGCGATAGCGGCACATACACCTCACGCACCTCGGCGATATCCACCGGGTCGCCGAGCGAGCGCAGCCGCAACACATCGGCCTCGTTGATTGTGAGCGGGGTGGTGGGTGCGAGGGCCGCCCACTCGTCACGTGCCACCTCGAGAAACGGGGTCGATGAGTGCGCGCTGGTATCACGACGGTGGCCTGCCTGCATGGGGTTCAAGCTTAGCGAGCATCTCACTGGTTTTATGCGCGAGAATGGTGAGCATGTGTGGAATTGTTGGATACATTGGACCTCGTGCCTGCCAGGAGATTCTGCTGAGCGGATTGGGGCGACTGGAGTACCGCGGTTACGACTCATCCGGCATTGCGCTGGTTGACGATACGGGTGAGCTGCAGATGCGTAAGCGTGCCGGCAAGCTTTCGGTGCTGCGCGATGATCTTGCCGCTCACCCGATGCCTGACGGGAAGGTCGGTATCGGGCACACCCGCTGGGCCACGCATGGCGCCGCAAACGACCTCAATGCCCACCCGCATCTGAGCGATGGTGGCAAGCTCGCCGTGATTCACAACGGCATTATCGAAAACTTTGTGGCCCTGCGTGACGAGCTGCTCGCTGAGGGTGTTGAGTTTGTTTCTGAAACCGACACCGAAGTGGCGGCGCATCTGCTCGGCCGCGAATATCGTCGCACCGGCGACCTGATCGAGGCTTTCCGCGAAGTTGTAGGCCGACTCGAGGGCGCGTTTACGCTGCTGGCGGTGCACGCCGATCAGCCCGATGTGATCGTGAGCGCGCGGCTCAACTCACCGCTGGTGGTTGGGCTCGGCGACGGGGAAAACTTTCTCGGGTCGGATGTGGCGGCGTTTGTGGCCCACACCCAGACCGCAATCGCGGTGGGGCAGGCGCAGATGGCGATTGTGCGGGCTGATTCGGTTGAACTGACCGATTTTGACGGTAACCCGGTGGCCGGCGAACAGTTCCACATCGACTGGGATGCATCGGCTGCTGAAAAAGGCGGCTGGTCGTCATTCATGGCCAAGGAGATTTCGGAACAGCCCGAAACCGTTGAGAACACGCTGCGCGCCCGTATCAAAGATGGCCGAGTCGTGCTCGACTCACTGATCGACCTCGGCAGCGATTTTTTCCGCGAAATCAATCGCATCATCGTAGTGGCCTGTGGCACGGCCTCGTACGCCGGGATGACCGCCGCCTACGCCGTCGAGAAGTGGACCGGCGTGCCGGTGACCGTTGAACTCGCGCACGAGTTCCGTTACCGCCAGCCGGTGCTCACCCCGCAGACGCTGGTGGTTTCGGTATCGCAGTCGGGTGAAACGATGGACACACTGATGGCGGTGCGCTACGCCCGTGAGCGCGGCGCCAAAACGCTCTCGATCTGCAACACTCAGGGGGCCACCATTCCGCGCGAATCGGATGCCGTGGTGTACACGCACGCCGGGCCCGAGGTGGCGGTGGCCTCGACCAAGGCGTTCGTCGGACAGGTGTCGGCGCTTTACCTTGTGGGGCTCTATATTGCGCAGCTGCGTGAGTCGCTGCCGACGGCAGAAGTCGAGGAGATCACCACCGAGTTCGAGACCCTGCCGGGCAAAATTGCCGAGGTGCTCAACCACCACGAGCGCATCTATCAGTTGGCCAACTGGATGGCCGATACCCGCTCGGTGCTCTACCTTGGCCGCAATATGCTCTACCCGATTGCACTCGAAGGCGCGCTCAAGCTCAAAGAAGTGGCGTATATCCACGCCGAGGGCTTCGCTGCGGGTGAGCTTAAGCACGGCCCCATCGCGCTGATCGATCACGGTCAACCGGTGTGGGTGCTGGTGCCGAGCCCGCGCCACGATGACACCCTGCATCCGAAACTGATTTCAAACATCCAAGAGATCCGCGCTCGCGGCGCCCGCGTGCTGGCGGTTGCCGAACGCGGAGACGCTGCGGTGCTGCCGTTTGTTGACGAGGTGTTTGATGTGCCCATGACCAAGCCCGAGTTTGAGCCGCTGCTGCAGGTAATTCCGTTGCAGTTCTTCGCACTTGAGCTGTCGACCGCGAAAGGCCTGGACGTTGACCAGCCACGAAACCTCGCGAAGTCGGTCACGGTCGAATAGTCGATGATTGTCGGAATCGGCACCGACTCGGTTGAGATCGACCGAGTTGAGCGCGCGCTGCGACATCCAGGGTTTGCGCGGCGTGTGTTCATGCCGGCCGAACTCGAACTGCCGCTGCCCTCGATCGCAGCCCGGTTCGCTGCGCGCGAGGCGGTGGTGAAAGCGCTCGGCGGGCTGGGGCGGTTTGGTGCGGATGCGCCGCCGCTGCGCGAATTTGAGGTGGTGCGCACACCGCTCGGGCCGCCAGCGTTCAAACTCGGTTTAGCTGCTGCAGCTGCGGTGAGTAGCATCGGAGTGACCGCTTTGCACGTGTCGCTGAGTCATGACCGCACCTATGCATCCGCGTTTGTGGTGGCGGAGCGACTCGAAACCGGCTCGCAAGCGGAGACAACATGCTGAATTCAGCGGTAGAGGAGTGACCGTGGGTCCGATCATTGACGTCGACCTCAACGCCATCGTTCACAACTACCTCGCATTTGCCGATGCGGTGCAGGTGCCGGTGCTATCGGTGGTGAAAGCGGATGCTTATGGGCACGGAGCGCTGCCGGTGGCGCGTGCTGTGACTCAAGCCGGATGCGGCTGGCTCGGTGTCGTTGATATTAGCGAGGCACTGGCACTGCGCGCCGGTGGGGTGGCGGATGCGCGCATCCTCACCTGGATGCATTCGCCGGCCACCGACTGGGCGATGGCATTCGACGCCGATATCGATATTGCGGTGTCGACCATTGAACAGCTTTCGCTTGTGGAGCGGGCCGCCAAGAAGTTTTGCGGTAAAGGCACCAAAGCTCCGCGGGTGCACCTCAAACTCGATACCGGCCTGGGGCGTAATGGTGCCACCGCCAAGACCTGGCGGGCATTGATTGCTCAGGCGGCCGAGGCTGATCGTGCCGGAGTGTTGCGAGTGTGTGGCCTGATGAGCCACCTTTCGGGCACCGGTGCCGCTGAAGATGTACAGCAGGGCAAGCAGTTCGATGCTGCCCGCGAGCTGGCGCAGGAAGCTGGCCTGCACATCGAACACGCTCACATCGCCGCTACCGCCGGCGCCATGAAATATCCGCAAATGCGACACGACCTGGTGCGGCTGGGAATTTCGCTGTACGGCCTGGCCCCTGAAGAATCGGGTGCTGCGGATGCGCTAAAGCTGCGCCCGGCGCTGCGGCTGCGGGCACCCATTCGTCGTTTTGATAATCGCTGGGCTGTGGCGGTCGGTGAGGGCGACGGACTGCCACCGCTCGTGTCGGCGCTGCCGCCGCTTGTCGACTCGCAGGGCACCTATTGGAAAATTGACCGGATGGGGCCGCTGCACCTGTATTTGTCACCGATGGGGGAGGTGCCGGTCGATGAGAGCGCGGCGACAACAGCACCCGCGCGCGAGCTCGTTGTGATCGGCCACGGCCGCAATCAAGACGGTGAACTCGTCGGCGCCGACGCGGATGATTGGGCGCGTGCTGGCGGCACGATCAACTATGAAATCACCACTCGACTCACCCGCCGCATCCTGCGTGACTACGCTGAGCATCCTGCAGCCGAGGGCACCAATATTGCCTGGCCGCCGATGGAAGAGTCGGAGCAGCGCAGCAAGCGTTCGATCACCGCGCCGCTTCGCGAGGCGGTCATTGATCTCGAGCTTTTTCAGCGCCGGCTCACCCGCCTGACGCAGCGGTCGCTCGCGGTGGGGGCGCAGCGCCGCAGCGCCGAGTTCGGTGTGGACGTGTCGTCGGATGCGTACGGTCACGGTCTCGATCAGATTTTGCCGTATGTGCGCAGCTCAGGGCTGCCGATTGTGGCGCGCACCCGCACCGATATGGACGCCCTCGAACGTCGCGGCGTGACCGGGCACTATTTCCCCGACGCGCCCTCGGCCACCAGGGGAGTGTACGGCCTTGACCCGCGCGAACCGCTGCCACCGACGCTCTCGCTGGTGAGCGAATTGGTGAGCGTGAAGCGGGTTCCTGCCGGGCAGCGGGTGAGCTACGGCTATGAGTGGACCGCGTCGAAGTCGACCACGCTCGGGCTTGTACCGCTCGGTTATGCGGATGCGCTGCCGCGCAGCGCTTTCGGTAAGGCTCAGGTTATGGTTGCCGGCTGGCCGGCACCGATTGTTGGCCGAATTGCGATGGACCAGGTGGTCGTTGATCTCGGCGATCGTGAATGCTGGCCGGGGATGCGCGTGCAGGTGTGGGGCAGCGCCGGGAATGATCTCAGCCTCAGCCAGTGGGCCACCTGGACGGGTTGGTCGCCCGAGGCGCTGTGCGCGAATCTCGGTAGCCGGGTGGAGCGCCGCTACCGTGGCCGACAGGTCATGGTGGAGGTGAAATGAACGAGGTGCAGCTGACCGTTGCCGATTCGGCCGCGATGCATCGACTCGGTGCCGCTCTCGCGCAGCTGTGCGAGGCTGGCGATGTGGTGGTGCTCACGGGGGAGCTCGGAGCGGGAAAGACCACGCTGACGCGCGGTTTTGGTGAGGCACTGGATGTGCGCGGCACGGTTGCCAGCCCCACCTTCGTGATTGCCCGCACCCATCCCGCGCTCGGAGACGGCCCGGCACTCATCCACGTGGATGCGTACCGGCTGAGCTCGGCACTCGAGCTTGATGATCTCGATCTCGACCTGGATGCATCCATCACCGTGATCGAGTGGGGTGCCGAGATGGTCTCGGCGCTTACCGACAGCTGGCTCGAGGTGCTCATCGAGCGGCCCACGGGCACACCGGCCGCTGCTGACGAGCTCGAACAGCCGCGCCTGGTGACGGTTCGTGCCGTGGGTGGGCGATGGCAGCCCGTGCAGCTTGCGGGGCTTTCGGCTGCGCTTTGAACGCGAGCTGCCGTTCCGGGGGTGAGGACGACAGCAGTAGACTCGAGACTATGTTCCTTGCGATCGATACCTCGGCCGGCACCGATGTTGCGGTGGTGACCGACGCCGGGCGGTTGCTCGCCGAATATCGCCTGCCGGATGCGCGGCGGCACGCTGAAGCAGTGGGTGTTGCGATCGAACTGGTGCTGCGGGATGCCGGGCTGCGTCCGCGACACCTTGACGGCATTGTTTGTGGCATGGGCCCGGGGCCGTTTACCGGCTTGCGGGTGGGTGTGGCCGCGGCCCGCACCTTTGCGTTCGCTGCCGGTATTCCGCTGCATCCGGTTGCCAGTCACGATGCAATCGCACACGAATGGCGACACGGTCACGATCATGCCGGCCCGGTTTTGGTGACCACGGATGCGCGCCGGCGCGAGCTGGCCGCATCCCGATACGAACACGGTGAGCTGCACTCACGTGCGGGATTCACCCTGATTGCACCGGACGATGTGGCCGGTATTCTCGCCGCCGATCCCGAACTCGCCCGGGCGGATGCGCGGCAGGTTTCGGCGCACCATCTCACGCTCGCCTGGCTCGAGGCAAGGCAGGCGCAGCTGCCCGAAATTTCCGATGACATCCTCTATTTGCGTGCGCCCGATGCGAAACCCGGCGCGCAGCCGAAGCGAGTGACCGCATGACTCAGCAGCCAGCAACCCCGCATCCGACAACCCAGCAAATGACAACGCAGCCTGCCATTCGCACCGCCACCGCGGCAGACCTGCCGCAGCTGGTTGCACTCGACGAGCAGTCATTTCCACAAGCGTCGTGGAGTGAAGCCGCATTTGCCAGCGAACTTGCCAGTGAGCACACCGGGTATTGGGTGGCCGAACTGGCCGGAACCATCGTTGGCGCGGTGGGCATGCTCGCAGCGGCCGGCGCGGGCGAGGGTGACGTACAGACTATCGCCGTTGCGCCCGAGTATCGCCGGCGCGGGCTCGCCACCCGGCTGCTGCGTGAGGCGACCGCCTGGGCGGCGGACCGCGGCACGAAGCAGGTGTTCCTCGAAGTGCGCGAAACCGGCACCCCGGCGCGCACACTCTACGAATCGCTCGGGTTCACCGAGATTGGGCGCCGCGAAAATTACTATCCGGCCGAGCAGTGTGCGGCGATCGTGATGCGCGCCGATGCGCGCCAGCTGCTGACCGCGATCGAAGCGAGGCTGCGCGCGGGCGCTGCCGAACAGCCACTCGTGCTCGGTATCGAAACGAGCTGCGATGAGACCGGCGTCGGGATTGTGCGCGGCCGCCAGCTGCTCGCAAACGCCGTCGCCTCATCAATGAATGAGCACGCCAAATACGGGGGTGTGGTGCCAGAAGTTGCAGCCCGGGCACATGCCGATTCGATGGTGCCGGTGCTGCGACAGGCACTCGATGAGGCCCGTGTCGAGCTGCACGAGATTGACGCGGTTGTCGTCACTGCCGGCCCCGGGCTCGCCGGCGCCCTCATGGTGGGAGTAGGGGCCGCGAAAGCGCTCGCGGCCGCCACTGGTAAACCCCTCTACGGTGTCAACCACCTGGTTGGACATGTTGCTGCCGACCTTTTGCGTGATGAGGGTGCCGCCATCGAATTCCCCGCGATCGCGCTGCTGGTTTCGGGCGGGCACACCTCGCTGATCCGAGTCGATTCACTCACCGGCGACTCGCGAATGCTCGGCGAAACCATTGACGATGCGGCCGGTGAAGCCTTCGATAAGGTGGCGCGCGTGCTCGGGCTGCCGTACCCCGGCGGCCCGCATATCGACCGCATGGCTGCCGAGGGAGATCCCGGGGCCTTCACATTCCCGCGCGGGCTAACGCATCCCAAAGACCGCGACCGGCACCGGTTCGATTTTTCGTTTTCGGGGCTCAAAACCTCGGTGGCGCGCACAGTCGAAGGTTACGCCGATCGCGGCGAAGCCGTTCCGGTGGCGGATATTGCCGCAAGCTTCCGCGAGGCCGTAGCCGATGTGCTGCTCACCAAAGCAATCGACGCCTGCCAGCATGAGGGTATTCCTCGGCTGCTGCTCGGTGGAGGCGTGGTCGCCAATGCGCGGGTGCGTGAACTTGCCGAACAGCGTTGCGCGGCAGCCGGCGTCTCGCTGCACGTGCCGCCGCTGTCACTGTGCACCGATAACGGTGCCATGATCGCCGCACTCGGTGCCGAACTGGTTGCGGCCGGTCGCGCGCCCTCGCCGGTAAGTTTTGCTGCCGACTCCACCCTGCCAATGACCTGCGCCCAGGTGGTTACGGGTGCATCCGAACTGGCACCGGTAACCGGCACCGAGATGGAAACGACCCGTTAATTCCGTCAAAGTTTTGGGGGATCCCAGCATCTGCACCCCGATTACCGGCAAGTTGCAAACTTTTACCTCATAAGATGACGACGACAAGTAGCGTTACCTGGAGGCGTGATGACGGCATCGAACGACCGATCGCAGAACCCCATGCCGGCAAACGAGCCCGATGAAATCATCCACCTTGACGAGGGGGATGCGGGCGAAGCGGCAGTTCCCGCTGCCGGCGGCACATTTGGGGTTACTGACGAAGATTCGGCCTACGGTGCCTCCGGCGACGCGCATCCCGACCGTCAGGTAGACGATTCGGCTGTCGCGGCCGACGAACGCATCCAGCGGGCCAGACCAGTGCTGCCCGAAACCGAGGCTGAACCCGCAACTGTTGAAGCTGTGGTGCGTGACGGAAACCGTGAAGTGCCCGCAGCCGGCGGCACCTTCGGTGTCACCGAAGACAACTCGGGCTATCAGGCGCCCGGGCAGCGGCCGTTCGTCCCTGGACGGGCACGTGAAGAAGAAGGGCCGGGGATGCCCGCCAATGCGGGATATGCGCCCGCCGTTGAGGGACAGTTCGCGCCAACCCAGTACGGGCACGAGCCCGAGGCGGAGCACACCAGCGCACCGCAGACGCTCGCCTATATCGCGCTGGGTCTCGCGCTTTTTGCGCTGATCGCGCTCATGATTCCCGGCTGGGCCTGGATCGTTGGGGGAGTGCTCGGTGTCGGCGCGGTCATTGCCGGTGTGATCGGGATGCGCCGGTCAAACCGCTCGCTGTCGATGATCGCCACCGCCGGCGGTGTCGTGGCGGTTGCGCTCGCGGTCGCCACACTGGTGGTGCTGCTGATCGTTTAGCACCTTCGGGGGCGCTGCTGATCGTTCACCCCCTTCGGGGAACGGCCCTTGAAAGTTTGTGACCGGCCGGTCTAACTGCGCCGATGGTTTGTGACCGGCGCAGCGTCCGCGGATAGCTGGGAGCTAGCTGCGTTCGGCGAGGATGGCCACGCGCCGCTCACCGAGCCGCGTGCAGATGAGCGTGGCCGACTGTCGGCCCTTCAACTGCAGTTTTCGGCGGAAATCCTGCGGGTCGATATCCACTCCGCGCACTTTGATTTCGAGCGTGCCGATCTCGCGCTCCTGCAGCTCGCGCTTGAGCGTGGCGATATCGAGCTTGAACTGCTCCAAAACTCGGAACGACTTCGCAAACGGGGTCTCGACCGGCTCATCCGTGGTGATCCAGGCAATCTGTGGCGCAATCATCCGGCCACCGAGCTGACCGGCCAGCTGGCCAATAAACCGACCCCGGATGATGGCCGCATCCGGTTCGTGTAGCCACGCACCCAGCTCACCGACCGCGGTGTCGGGCACCGCATCCACAACCGATGTTGTAGCGGTCATTTCGGCGGTGCCGGTCGCCGAAATCAGCAGCGCACTGCGGCGCACCCCGTCACGGGCAGCTGGCCCAAACCACAGCGCACACTCGACGAGATCGCCACCAACTGAGACCCACTGTGCCTCGGCGGTGTCGGGGATGAGATCGTGATCGAGTGCCGGGCCGAGCTTGACTCCCACCGCGCGTTTGCCGTCGGCCAGCCCGAAAGCGAACTCGAGCGAGGGCTGCCACTGGGCGGGATCATTGAGGCGGATGCTGTCGCCGTGTTCGGTGGCACCCTCACGCTGGGCGCGACGTGCCGGGTCAAGAAATACCCCGTCGAAGTTCGTGAGATCGACCGTTTCAGCCGGTGCCTGATCAACGGTGGCGTTCGGGAACGGTGCCAGGTTGTGGGTGGCGATCGCCGCGGTGAGTTCATCTGCATCCACCGCGAGCAATTCGATGCCGAGACTGGCGACGGCCATTGAATCGGCGCCGATTCCGCATCCGAGATCGGCTACCCGCTCACACCCGGCACTGCGAAATCGATTCGCGTGATGGGCCGCAACCTCGAGGCGCGTGGCCTGCGCGAGACCGTCGGGAGTGAACAGCGTCCGCTGAGCAAATTCACCAAACTTTGGGTGCGCTTGGCGGCGCAATTTCAGCTGCGACATCACCACCGCCGACTGTCGTGGTGTGGCCCCGGCGCGGCGCAGCGCGCTCACCGCCGCCAGCGCATCACGCCCGGATCCGAGCTCGGCAAACTGGTCTAACATCGCCAGGGTTTCGGGAGTGAGCAGGGTGCGGGCGTCGTCAAGATTCATGCTTCTACGCTAATGGCGTACAGCCGGGAGCGCGCTCAGTTGGAACCTCCAGGAAACCGGCCGTAGAGTAATCGTTAGCACCCTCAGGGTGAGAGTGCTAAGACTTAGCCAGTAAGCATTTCTGCAACGAAAGAGGTCAACTGTGTCGGTGAACATCCAGCCGCTCGAAGATCGCATCCTCATCAAGCAGCTCGAGGCCGAGCAGACCACGGCCTCGGGTCTGGTCATCCCCGACACCGCGAAAGAGAAGCCCCAGGAGGGCGAAGTTGTCGCGGTGGGCCCGGGTCGTTTCGATGACGAGGGCGAACACCGTATTCCGCTCGACGTCGCGGTCGGTGACAAGGTCATCTACTCGAAGTACGGCGGCACCGAGGTGAAGTACGCGGGTGAGACCTACCTGCTGCTGTCGGCACGTGACGTGCTGGCAAAGGTGCTCTAAGCACAGCCAACTTGCCGATGCGCTGACATCGGCGCCCAGACGCGCGGGGCGTCACCGAGTACGGTGGCGCCCCGTTGCCTTTGTTTGATCGATTGCTGACGGTTGTTTCGAGGCGGATGCGTTCTGTTACGCTCGGCTTCGGCGGGCGGCCGGTGATCCGCGAAAACCATTAGCATGCAGCCATGACGCATCGCAGTGACCGGGCCGTCGGCATCACCCACGCACTATTTGCGTATGGCATCTGGGGCATCCTGCCCATCTATTTGTGGTTCACCCGGCCAACCGGCACCGTCGAGCTCATTGCCTGGCGGGTGCTGCTCTCGGTGGTGTTTTGCGCGGCGGTGCTCCTGATCACGCGGCGGTGGGCACGGTTCACTGCTCTGCTGCGTGACCGGCGCACGGTGCTGCTGCTGGCACTGGCGGGGGTGCTGGTGCTTGGCAACTGGCTGCTGTACGTGTGGTCGGTTGAGCTAAATAAACCCCTCGAGGGTGCGCTCGGCTACTACCTCAACCCGCTCATGTCGATGCTGTTTGGGATGCTCGTCTTCGGTGAGCGGTTGCGGCCACTGCAGGTGCTGGCGCTCGTGCTTGCAGTGGCAGCCGTGGTGGTGCTGATTGTCGGATATGGATCGCCGCCCTGGTTGTCACTTTCGATTTCGCTCACCTTCGCGCTGTACGGCGTGGTTAAAAAGGCAATCAGCGGACGAGTCGACCCGGTTGCGGGATTCATGGTTGAAACCGTCATGGTGACGCCGGTGGCGGTGGTGTTGCTGGTGCTGGTGATCGCCCAGGGGAGCCTCACATTCGGTACGATCTCGCCCGGCCACACGGTGGTGCTGCTATTCGCCGGTGTGATTACGAGCCTGCCCCTGGTGCTGTTTGCCTCAGCCTCGGCAAAACTGCCACTGATTGAAATCGGCTTCTTTCAATTTTTGGCACCCACGCTGCAGTTCATCGCCGGGCTCGTGTTGTTTCGCGAACACATGCCGGTCGAACGCTGGCTCGCGTTTGGGATTGTCTGGGCGGCACTGACGGTGTTCGTAATCGATATGGTCCGCAACCTGCGCACGAGCCGGAACCTGGTGGTGCCCACTCCCGGTGCCTAGCGGCTGGTGTTACCACGCTCACCGTGACACTCGGGCATCGGGGCGTAGGATGAGAGTCTCACTGTGTACCAACCCGTAGACCCTGGAGCTGCGCAGAATGACCGAACACAACCCGTTCGCTTTCACCGGACTCACCTACGACGATGTCCTTCTCCTTCCCGAAGAAACCGATGTCATCCCCAGCGAGGTTGACACCACGACCCAGGTGACCCGCAATATTTCGATCAAGGTGCCGCTGATCTCGGCGGCAATGGACACGGTCACCGAGTCGCGGATGGCGATTGCCATGGCCCGCCAGGGTGGTCTGGGCATCCTGCACCGTAATGTCTCGATCGAAGACCAGGCCGAAATGGTCGACCGCGTGAAGCGCTCTGAGTCGGGTATGGTGACCAACCCGGTGACCGCGACTCCCGATATGACCGTCGCCGAGGTCGACGAAATCTGCGGTCAATACCGTATTTCGGGTCTGCCAGTCGTGGAAGAGGGCAGCGGCAAGCTCGTCGGCATCATCTCGAACCGCGATATGCGATTCGTGCCCCTGAGCGAGATGCGCACCACCAAGGTACGCGAGGTGATGACCTCGCAGCCGCTGATCACCGCCAAAGTCGGTATCGACGGCGACGAAGCGTTTGCGCTGCTGGGCAAGCACCGCATCGAAAAGCTGCCGTTGATTGACGACAATGGTGTGCTCAAAGGACTCATCACCGTCAAAGACTTTGATAAGCGCGACAAATATCCAAACGCGTCGAAGGATGCGCAGGGTCGGCTTATCGTTGGCGCCGCGATCGGCTTTTTTGGGGATGCATGGGAACGTGCCGGTGCGCTGCGCGATGCCGGCGTGGACGTCATCGTGGTTGACACGGCCAACGGTCACTCGCGCGGTGAGCTCGAGATGATCAATCGGCTTAAGAGCGACCCGGTATTTAAAAACGTTGACGTTATCGGCGGCAATATCGCCACCCGAGAGGGCGCGAAGGCGCTCATCGATGCCGGTGCGGATGCAATCAAGGTGGGTGTCGGCCCCGGCTCGATCTGCACCACGCGGGTGGTTGCCGGAGTGGGTGTTCCGCAGGTGACCGCGATCTACGAGGCCGCGCAGGCCGCGAAGGGCAGCGGTGTTCCGGTGATCGCTGACGGTGGCCTGCAGTACTCGGGTGATATCGCCAAGGCGCTCGTGGCTGGTGCGAACTCGGTGATGCTCGGGTCGCTGCTTGCCGGCACCGATGAGGCACCGGGCGATCTGATCTTCGTGAACGGTAAGCAGTACAAGCAGTACCGCGGCATGGGTTCACTGGGGGCGTTGCAGACGCGTGGCAAGAAGACCTCGTACTCGCGCGACCGCTACTTCCAGGCCGATGTGCCCACCGATGATGACCTCATCGCCGAGGGCATCGAAGGTAAGGTGCCCTACCGGGGTACGGTGCGCCAGAACGTGCACCAGCTGATCGGCGGTCTGCACCAGTCGATGTTCTATGTGGGTTCGCGCACGGTGCCCGAGCTGCAGCAGCGCGGCCGATTCGTGCGAATCACGCCGGCAGGGCTGAAAGAATCGCACCCGCACGATGTGCAGATGGTGGTGGAAGCGCCGAACTACCGCCGCTAAGCACAAGAGGGGGGCGGGTATCCCAGTCGGGATACCCGCCCCCCTTGTTCTGCACTCTCGACGCTCCTCGCTCGGCGCCCATCGCTCGGCGCCCCGCACCACCGCGCGACCTTGCACACGGGATTTGTGTGTGTCCGCGTCATTTGTATGTGGCAGAACACACACAAATGACGCGGAGGCACACATTTGGCGAAGTTAGCGCGCCCGCGAAGCGTAGGCGTCGTTGTGGACGGCGCGCTATAGGCTGGTCCGGCGGTATTAGCTGAGCAGCCCCAGCAGCTCGTTGAACTTCGCGCTCGGACGCATCACCGCATTGGTCTTGTCGGTGTCGGGTCGGTAGTAGCCGCCCAGCTCAACAGCCCGGCCCTGCACATCCAGCAGCTCCTGGGCGATCGCGTCACCGTCGGCGGCGAAGGCGTCTGCCAGCGGCGCAAATTTTGCGGCCAGCGCTGCATCGTCGGTCTGCTTGGCGAGCGCCTCGGCCCAGTAGCGAGCCAGCCACAGATGCGAACCGCGGTTATCGATCTCGCCGACCTTGCGTGAGGGCGAGTGGCCTTCGTCGAGCAGTCGTTCGGTGGCAGCATCGAGCGTGTCGGCAAGCACACCGGCGGCGGTGTTACCGCGCTGCGACTCGAATCGCAACGACTCGGCCAGCGCCATGAACTCACCCAGCGAATCCCAGCGCAGGTGGTTCTCTGTCACCAGCTGCTCAACGTGCTTCGGCGCCGAACCACCGGCACCGGTCTCAAACAGGCCACCGCCGTTCATCAGCGGCACCACCGAGAGCATCTTCGCCGAGGTGCCCACCTCGAGAATGGGGAAGAGGTCGGTGAGGTAGTCACGCAGCACGTTGCCGGTCACCGAAATGGTGTCTTCACCGCGGCGGATGCGTTCGACCGAGAACTTGGTCGCCTCGATCGGCGAGAGGATGCGAATATCCAGCCCCTCAGTGTCGTGGTCACCGAGGTATTCGTTGACCTTGGCGATGAGGTTGAGGTCGTGTGCGCGGGTTTCGTCGAGCCAGAACACTGCCGGAGTGTTCGACAGGCGGGCACGGGTGACCGCCAGCTTCACCCAGTCGCGAATCGGCGCATCCTTGGTTTGGCAGGCGCGCCAGATGTCGCCCGTAGCGACCTCGTGCGACATGAGCACTTCACCAGCCGCATTGACCACCTCGACGCGACCGTCCGCGGCAATTTCGAAGGTCTTGTCGTGCGAACCGTACTCCTCGGCCTTCTGCGCCATGAGCCCAACGTTCGGCACCGAACCCATCGTGGCGGGATCGTAGGCACCGTTGGCCTTGCAGTCGTCGATCACGGCCTGGTAGACGCCGGCGTATGACGAGTCGGGGAGTACCGCGATCGTGTCGGCCTCTTCACCCTGCGGGCCCCACATTTTGCCGCCGATGCGGATCATGGCCGGCATGGATGCATCCACAATCACGTCGCTCGGAACATGCAGGTTGGTGATGCCCTTGTCGCTGTTCACCATGGCCAGTCGCGGACCCTCGGCGTAGCCGCGTTCGATGGCGGCGAGAATTTCATCGCGCTCGGGCAGGTTTTCGACACCGGCGATGATGCTGGCGAGACCGTTGTTGGGCGAGAGACCGGCGGCGGCGAGCACATCCCCGTAAGTGTCGAACAGATCGGGGAAGTAGGCGCGCACCACGTGGCCGAAGATGATGGGGTCGCTGACCTTCATCATGGTGGCCTTCAGGTGGGTCGAGAACAGCACATTCTCTTCTTTGGCGAGCGCCACCTGGGCGCGCAAGAACTCGTCGAGAGCGGCGGCGCGCATCACGGTCGAGTCGATAACCTCACCGGAGAGCACCGCGAGGTCGCCTTTGAGCACGGTGATGTTGTCGGCGGCGTCGATGTGGCGGATGGTGAGGGTGTCGTCGGCGGGCATCACAACCGACTGCTCGTTCGAACGGAAGTCGTTTTCACCCATGGTGGCGACGCGGGTTTTTGAATCGGCGGCCCAGGCGCCCATCGAGTGCGGGTGCTTGCGGGCAAAGTTTTTGACGGCGCTGGGGGCGCGACGGTCGCTGTTCCCCTCGCGCAGCACCGGGTTCACAGCCGAGCCCTTGATCTTGTCGTAGCGGGCCTGCACCTCGGGCGAGGCGTCGTAGTCGGGCACCGCGTACCCCTGGGCTTGCAGCTCGGCGATTGCGGCCTTCAGCTGCGGAATTGACGCCGAGATATTCGGTAGCTTGATGATGTTGGCCTCGGGAGTTTTGGCGAGCTCACCGAGTTCGGCGAGTGCGTCACCAATGCGCTGCGATTGGTCGAGTGCCTCGGGGAAGTTGGCGAGGATGCGGCCGGCGAGTGAGATGTCGCGGGTGTCGACCTCGACGCCGGCTTGCCGCGCGTAGGCCCGCACGATCGGCAGGAACGAGTGGGTGGCAAGTAGTGGGGCCTCGTCGGTGTAGGTGTAGATGATCTTCGCCATTAGCGTGCGCTCCAATCGTGATCACGGAAAGCGGCGGGTCGGGATGCGGTTGTCGCCGCGGCCGGTTATGTCCATCGAACCAGATTCGGTTCGGTGCCAGCTGGCGATTTGCGGCACCCGACCTCACAAACTCTCTTGACGTCGAGATTTCTCTTTGAGTTTAGCGATCTCGTCGCCGACGCCGGTGAACGCGTCGTGAGTAAACACCCGCAGCAACATCGCCGCGGGCTAATTTGCCAGCCCGAACGAGTGTTCAACCGCGCGCCGCCAACCCGCCACCAACTTTTCGCGTTCGGCGGCAGACATTTGCGGGGTGAAGCGGCGCTCTTCCCGCCACAGCCCGCGCAGCTCATCCAGCGACTGCCAAAACCCCGTCGCGAGCCCGGCAGCAAAAGCAGCGCCGAGCGCCGTGGTTTCGACCACCTCGGGTCGCACCACCGCTACATCCAGCACATCCGCCTGAAATTGCATGAGCATATTGTTCACGGTCATACCGCCATCAACACGCAGCTCGGTCAGCGGCACCCCGGCGTCGGCATCACAGGCGCGCAACACATCCAGCACCTGGTAGGCGGTCGATTCGAGCGTCGCGCGGGCAATATGGCCGCGGTGCACATAGCCGGTGAGTCCCGTAATCACGCCGCGCGCATCCGGCCGCCACCAGGGCGCGAAAAGTCCCGAAAAAGCGGGGACGATATAGCAGCCGCCGTTGTCGGCAACCGAGGCGGCCAGCGGCTCAATTGCCGCCGACGATTCAATGATGCCGAGATTGTCGCGCAGCCACTGCACCAGGGTGCCGGTCACCGCCACCGACCCCTCGAGCGCATACACGGGCGCGGCGTCGCCGAGCCGATAGGCCACGGTGGTGAGCAGTCCGTGCTCGGAGCGCACCGGCGTTTCACCGGTGTTGTAGAGCAAAAATGATCCGGTGCCGTAGGTGTTTTTCGCCGACCCGGCGGTAAACGCAGCCTGCCCAAAGGTTGCGGCCTGCTGGTCGCCCAGAATGCCGGCGATGGGGGTGCCGTGCAACAGCGACTGTGCTGCGGCGGCGCCATACACCTCGCTGGATGAGCGGATCTCGGGCAAAATCGCGGCCGGAATATCGAAGATCTCAAGCAGCTGCGCATCCCACTGGCAGGTGTCGATGTTCATCAGCAGTGTGCGCGAGGCGTTGGTGACATCGGTGGCGTGCACTCCGCCGTTGACGCCGCCGGTGAGGTTCCACAGCAACCAAGAGTCGATGGTGCCAAACATGAGCTCGCCCGCTTCTGCTCGCGCGCGCAGCTGCGGATTATTTTCAAATAGCCACACGAGTTTGGTGGCCGAAAAATAGGTGCTGGGAAACAGGCCGCTGCGCTCGCGGATGCGGTCGGCCTGCGGCGCGAAACGTTGCACGATCGTTTCGGTGCGGGTGTCTTGCCACACAATTGCGGGATGCACCGGCAGCCCGGTTTGGCGGCTCCACATCACTGTGGTTTCGCGTTGGTTGGTGATGCCGACGGCGGTGAGGTTGGCGGCGGTGATTTCTGCGGCGCCGAGCGCGAGCCCGATCACTTCGCGCACATTGCGCCAGATTTCGAGCGGGTCGTGTTCCACCCATCCCGGGTTGGGGAAGTGCTGGGTGTGTTCGCGCTGACCGGTGCCGCGGATGTGTCCGGCGCGGTCGAAAATGATGGCGCGCGAAGATGTTGTGCCCTGGTCGATGGCGCAGATGAACTCGCTCATTGGTCCAGTGTGACAGGTTCGCGGTTCATCCTTGCTGGAGTAATAATTCACGCTGGTTGCGTCAGGCGGTCGATCCTGCCACCGCTCACCAAGGCAACCGGATACCCTAGAAGGGTGACTGAAATTGAGATCGGCCGCGCCAAGCGTGCCCGCCGCGTGTACTCGTTCGACGATGTAGCGATTGTGCCTTCGCGCCGCACACGTGATCCAGAAGACGTGAGCACGGCGTGGAAGATCGACGCCTTTAATTTTGAGGTGCCATTCATGGCCGCGCCGATGGACTCGGTGATGAGCCCCGCAACCGCCATCGAATTTGGCAACCTGGGCGGTCTCGGTGTGCTCGATCTCGAGGGCCTGTGGACCCGCTATGACGACCCCGAGCCACTGCTGGCCGAGATCGCCGACCTGCCCGCAAAACAGGCGACGGCGCGCATCCAGCAAATTTATGCCGAGCCGATCAAGGGTGAACTCATCAAAGCCCGCCTGCAGCAGCTGCGCGATGCCGGCGTGGTGGTGGCTGGTGCACTGTCGCCGCAGCGCACCCAGGAGCACTACGAAGATGTGCTCGCGGCTGGCGCAGATGTGTTCGTGATTCGCGGCACCACCGTTTCGGCTGAGCATGTCAGCGAAACAAAAGAGCCGCTCAACCTCAAAAAATTCATTTATGAGCTCGACACCCCGGTCATCGTGGGTGGTGCCGCCAGCTACACTTCCGCACTGCACCTGATGCGCACCGGTGCCGCCGGCGTGCTTGTGGGCTTTGGCGGCGGTGCCGCCTCGACCACGCGCCGCGTGCTCGGCATCCAGTCGGCTATGGCTACTGCCGTTGCCGATGTGGCCGGCGCCCGCCGAGACTACATGGATGAGTCGGGTGGCCGTTACGTGCACGTTATCGCCGACGGGGGTGTGGGCAGCTCGGGCGACATCGTGAAGGCAATCGCCTGCGGCGCGGATGCGGTCATGCTCGGCACTGCGCTGGCGCGCGCGAACGAGGCACCGGGGCGCGGCTGGCACTGGGGCGCTGAAGCGCGCCACGAGCGCCTGCCGCGCGGCCACCGGGTGGAGGTTGGTGCCGCGGGTTCGCTCGAACAGATCGTGAAGGGTCCTGCCACGCAGGCACTCGGCGAATCGAACCTCGTTGGTGCCCTGCGCAGCGCGATGGCGAACTGCGGTTACACCGACGTGAAGTCGTTCCAGCGCGCAGATATCGTCATCGTCGGCAACTAGGTGGGCGGTATGCTGCGTACCGCGCTGCGGCCCAAGTGGCTGGCGCTGCTGGTGGTTGCGCTGGTGACGTGCGGGTTGTTTGCTGCGCTGAGCTGGTGGCAGCTGAACTCGGCGTTTAGCAGCGCGCGGGCACCGGTTGACGCCGATGAGTATCAGCGCGAAGTCCCGCTGGGCCAGCTGCTCGAGCCCGGTGTCGGAGTCACCGAGGAAGCCGCCGGGCGGATGATCGTGGCCGAGGGGTGGCTGGATGGCCGAGATACGGTCGTGGTTGAGGGGCGGCTGCAGGATGGTGCCGAAGGCTATTGGCTGATGGCGCGGCTCATCGTCGCCGATGCCGCACCGGTGGCCGGAGTTGCAATTGACACTCCCGAAACTGTCGCAGGTATGCATCCGAGCATCCCCGTGGCACTCGGCTGGGTGGCCGACCGCGGCCGAGCCCACGAAGTCGCCGCCGACCTCGCCGAAATCGCGCCGCCGTCAGCTGACGACGCCGAAACGATCAGTGTGGTGGCGCAGCTGCAGCCGCCTTCCGAGCCTCGGCCCGCGCGCAAGGCTGACGATCCGCAAACTGTGCTGACTCTCGCACCGGGGCAGCTGATCAACCTCTGGTCAGAACCTTCGCCGGGCTACTACTCGGCCACGCTGGTGAGCGCAAGTATCACCCCTGAGCTTTCGCTGCCGAATGATGTCGAGGCGATCGCGCTGGTTGGTGTCGACCAGAGCCTGCAGCTCAACCTGCTCAATATTTTTTATGCCATCGAATGGGTCATCTTCATTGGTATGGCGCTGTACATCTGGTGGCGACTGGTGCGTGACGAATACCTGGCTGAACGCGCCGCGGTAGCCGAGGCACCTGACCGGTTGGCAGCTGAGATTCGGCGCGAAAAGCTATTGAAAATTGCGGCGCAGCGCGCCGAGGCGACTGATCGAAAGGACGAATCATGAGCGACCAGATTGACCCGCGCACCATTCCGCATCCGCGCGAGTTTCCCACTATCCGGCGCTTTTTGGGGTTTTACAAAATCACCGCCTGGATCACCGGTATTTTGTTGCTGCTGCTGGTGGTCGAGATGGTGCTGAAATACGCCTTCCACCTCGAAATCGAGCTCCTCGGGCCGTTCGGGTTCATCACCACGGTGCCTGAAAACACCGTGGTGGCGGTGAACCTTTCGCGATGGATCCTCATCATTCATGGCTGGTTCTACGTCGTGTATTTGATCGCCAGCTACCTGGTGTGGCAGCGCATGAAATGGGAGCTCGGCTGGTTGCTGGCGATGGCCGGCGGTGGTGTGGTGCCGTTCCTTTCATTCATCACCGAGGCGCTGATGGCCCGCCGTGCAAAGCGGCAATTGGCCGAATACGGCGAATTTTGGGCGGCACACGATGATGAGCAGGCCGAGCTCGACCGCATCGAAGCGTCGCTGAGCGACGCCGAGCGCGCGGCGCTTGACGCCGAGGTCGCCGACGAGGTCAAGCGTCGCGGTGGGGAAGCGGCTGACGTGTAGCGAACGGTGGTGAGTTTTTCGCCAGATTTCGGGGCCAGGATGCTGTGGGGCGCATCCTGGCCCGAAATTTTTCCGCTGAGCTCACTCCGGGGCCACCGGCCCCACCGCGCACGCACGCTCGCGATGCCGGTCAGCGCGGCACCGTGCGGGCAGCTCGCCATTCGGAATACAATGACCGGGTGACTGCCCCAATTGTTACCGAAGCCCGTCCGGTACTCGTCGTCGATTTTGGCGCGCAGTATGCCCAGCTGATCGCGCGCCGCGTGCGCGAAGCCGGTGTGTACAGCGAGCTCGTGCCGAGCACCATCTCTGCCGCGCAGGTGCGCGAAAAAAACCCGGTGGCGATCGTGCTCTCGGGTGGGCCCTCGAGTGTTTATGCCGAGGACGCGCCCGGTTTTGACGCCGAAATTTTTGCGCTGGGTGTTCCCATGCTCGGGATTTGCTACGGCTTCCAGACCATGGCCACTGCCCTCGGCGGCGAGGTCGCCCGCACCGGCAAGCGCGAATACGGCTCGACCGCCGTTCGTCTCGAACCGGTGGAATCGACCCTGTTTGCCGATCAGCCGCACGACCAGATCGTGTGGATGTCGCACGGCGACTCGGTGGTGCGTGCCCCCGAGGGCTTTACGGTGCTAGCTGCCACCGATGCGACGCCAGTGGCGGCGTTCGCTGACGAGCAGCGCAAACTCTATGGCGTGCAATGGCACCCTGAGGTGCTGCACTCGCAGCACGGCCAGGCGCTCATCGAGTCGTTTTTGCACCGCTCCGCGGGGCTGCCGGCCGACTGGAGCGCGGCCTCGATCATTGACGAGCAGGTGGCCCGCATCCGCGAACAGATCGGTGGCGATGAGGTGATCTGCGCGCTTTCGGGCGGCGTCGACTCGGCGGTGGCGGCGGCGCTGGTGCAGCGCGCCGTGGGCGAGCAGCTGACCTGCGTGTTCGTCGACCACGGCCTGCTGCGTGCCGGCGAACGAGAGCAGGTTGAGAACGACTTTGTGGCAGCAACCGGGGTGCGCCTGGTGGTGGTGGACGCAGTCGACCAGTTCTTGGGCGAACTCGCCGGTGTTACCGACCCCGAAACCAAACGCAAGATCATCGGCCGCGAGTTCATTCGTGTGTTTGAAAAAACGGCTGCCGAACTCGTTGCTGCCTCGCACACCGATGACATTCCCGGCGAGATCAAATTCCTCGTGCAGGGCACCCTCTACCCGGATGTTGTTGAGTCGGGTGGCGGCACCGGCACCGCGAACATCAAATCGCACCACAATGTTGGTGGGCTTCCCGAAGACATGAAATTTGAGCTCGTTGAGCCGCTGCGTGCGCTGTTTAAGGATGAGGTGCGCGCGATTGGCCGCGAACTCGGTGTTCCCGAGGTGATCGTTGCCCGGCAACCTTTCCCAGGGCCGGGTCTGGGCATCCGCATCATCGGCGAGGTGACTCGTGAACGGCTCGACCTGCTGCGCGAGGCCGACGCCATTGTGCGTGAAGAGCTCACCGCTGCCGATCTCGACAGCCAAATCTGGCAGTGCCCGGTGGTGCTGCTCGCGGATGTGCGCTCGGTGGGCGTGCAGGGTGACGGTCGCACCTACGGGCACCCGATCGTGCTGCGTCCGGTTTCAAGCGAGGATGCAATGACTGCCGACTGGTCGCGGTTGCCCTACGAGGTGCTCGCGCGCGTTTCAAGTCGCATCACTAACGAGGTGGATGGCATCAACCGAGTGGTGCTCGACGTCACCTCGAAACCACCGGGGACTATCGAGTGGGAATAAACAAGCGGCGGCCTCCGGGCCGCTTTCTTGTTTGCGGTCGGTCGTCTGCATTCGGTCGTTTGCGCCCGGTCGTTTGAACCTGTGGGCTGCCGTGTCAGAGTCGATGCCGCGCACGCCTCATTCGGCAAATAGCCGAGGCAGTGTTTCGCCGATGCTCGAATGCAGTTCGACCACACCCTCGGCATGCTCGTAGCCGGTGGCGTCGCGGTTGATGATCACCACGGGTTTGCCGAGTGAAAGGCAGCGCTGGGGGAGCGCCGCGATCGGATACACCACCAGCGAGGTGCCGAGCACGAGTAGCGCATCCGATTGGTCGGCCAACTCAAATGCCGCATCGATATTCGGTAGCGCTTCGCCATACAGCACCACATCGGGGCGTAGCAGCCCGCCGCATTCGCAGCGGAACGGGGTCGTCGGTTGCAGCTGCTTGTTGGCATCGGCGTGACGCCCGCATCCGGTGCAGTAGAACCGCGCGAGCGAGCCGTGCGCTTCCACTACGTGCTGTGAACCCGCGGCGGCATGAAGGCCGTCGATGTTTTGCGTGATGATTCCGCTCACCCGCTTTTGCCGCTCGAGCGCTGCCAAGAGCCGATAGGCGGCGTCAGGTTGCACTCCTTGAAAATTGAGATTGGTGCGCAGGTAGTCGAAAAACAGTTCGGGATGCGTTTCCAGGCAGTCGATTGAGAGCAAATACTCGGGCGGGTAGTCGTGTTTGCGGCTATAGAGCCCCGACGCCGAACGAAAATCGGGGATGCCCGCCTCGGTTGACATGCCCGCACCAGTGAGCACCGCTATTTGCCGTGCTGTCGCGAGCGCTTGCCGCGCCCGAGTGAGTTTGTCGTTCATCCGGTCTCCGCTCCCAGTGCGAAAGCTGTCGTGGTTCGTTCTAGTTTCGCTGGTCGGCCAATACCGCCGGTGTAGGCTTGGCCGGGTGAAAGCAATTCGTGCTGGTTATACCCGTCATCCCTGGATTGCGCTTTTGCTTGATGTCGCAGTCGTCATTTTTTTCGCCACGCGGGGCCGCGCGAGCCATGACCTCGGCACCGGGATGCTCGAGATTTTGCTCACCGCGATGCCGTTCTTGCTCGCGCTGGTGGCGGCATGGATTTTTGTTGGTATGGCGGGGCAGCTTCGGATCGTGTCACTTGTGCCCACTCGGTTTTGGGTCGCTGGCGTGATCATCTGGGTTATGACCGTGTTCGGTGGTGTTGGTATTCGCCTGATGACCGGCGACACTGCCGCGATGCCGTTCGTATTGGTGACCGCTGGCGTGCTGGGCGCACTTTTCCTATTGCCGAGGCTTCTGCTGCACAGCGACCGGGCGTTTGCTGAGTGGCTGGAAGAACGCAACGCGAGCGCAGCCTGAGCCGTGACCCCGGCCGGGTGAAGTAATGCTGTGGGTGAACACGGCATAAAGCTGAACGGTTCAGGCAGATTTTTTGGGGAACGGTCCGTAAACTGGGCGGAAGTTCTGCCATGACTATGCTTGGAGGCCCTTTCAATGGCTAACGCAGCGCTCGAGCGCAACCCCTATTTCAACGGCACTGCATCGCAGCAGCCGGCTTACGCTCCGCAGGGCGGTACGGCTCAGTTTGGAGCGCAGCAGCAGGCAGCTCCCGGCTGGCAGCAGCCCGGTGCCCCGCAGTATGGCGCCCAAACCGGCTGGCAGCAGCCCGGCCCGCAGCAGCAGTACGCTCCCTCGGCGGATGCGCTGAACCACCAGTACGGTATGCCGGCAGCTTCGGCTGATCAGATGGACCGGATGAGCGTTGAAGACACGCTCGCCAAGTCGGCGATGCTGTTCGGTATCGTGCTGGTCACGGCCGTTGTTAACTGGTTCATCACCGTGGCTCAGCCGGCGCTCGGCCTGGGTCTTGCGATCGCCGGTTCGTTCGCGGCGCTCATCATCGGCCTGGTGCTCGCTTTCGGTAAGCAGGTGCGGGTGCCGCTGATCATGGTCTTCGCGGTCGCTGAAGGGTTGCTCGTCGGTGGCTACTCGGCCTATCTCGAGGCATTTTTCCCCGGCGTTGTGATCCAGGCAGTGCTGGCAACCTTCGTGGTGGTTGGCGTCACGCTGGCGCTGTTCACCTCGGGTAAGGTGCGTACCTCGCCGAAACTGACCAAGTTTTTCCTGATTGCCGGGCTCAGCTACCTGGTGTTCTCGCTCATCAACTTCGGGCTGATGGCGTTCAACGTGATGGACAACCCGTGGGGTATGCGCGGCGTTGAGATCTTCGGTATTCCGCTGGGTGTGTTCCTCGGTATTTTTGCGGTGGTGATGGGTGCCTACATGCTCATCGCCGACTTCGAGTTCATCCAGCAGGGGTCGCGCAACGGTGCGCCGCGCGTGTACGGCTGGCTGGGTGCCTACGCACTCGTTTCGAGCGTGGTGTACATCTACCTCGAACTGCTGCGTCTGATCGCGATTATGCGGTCGAACGACTAGCACCTCAACGCATCCCAGCTGTTGCGAGCGGCCACCCGAACGGGTGGCCGCTCGTGCGTTTCCGCTGCTGAACCGGCGCATCCAGGATGGTGAAGATTCGGATGCAATTCGGCGCCGGGTAACCGATTCGTCACCCGCCATCGAAACACTGTTGGCGTGTCAAGACCGCTCATTATTGGCCATCGCGGGGCACCCTGTGTGGCACCCGAACACACTGAGGCAAGCTACCGCGCCGCGTTTTCCGCGGGGGTTGATCTGGTTGAACCTGATGTTGTGGTCAGCAAAGACGGCGTTCTGGTGGTGCGGCACGAGCCCGAATTGGGGTCGACCACCGATGTCGCTGAACGGTTCGAGTACGGCGGCAGGCACACGCGCAAACGCGCGGGCCGCATCGCCGAAACGGGTTGGTTCGCTGAAGATTTCACGCTGGCTGAATTGCGCACCCTGAGCGCCCGTGAGCGTCTGCCGCAGCTGCGTCGTGACAGCGCGGTGGTTGGCGAGCACGCTCGCGGCACCCGGCTCACACAGATTCTTTCGCTGACCGATCTCGTGGCGCTCACTCGGCGGACGGCACCGTGGGTGGGGCTCGTGATCGAACTCAAACATGATGGCCGCACTCGGCGGCTGGGATACGACTTTGCCGAACTACTTGCTGAGCAGCTTGACGGACTTTGGGATGCGTCACCGCTTCGGGATGTGCGCTGGGAGTGCTTTGAATACGGGTTGCTTGAGCGGATGCGTGAAAAAAATCTGCCGGGTAAACGCATCCTGTTGATTGCGCCGGCGGTGGCTGAACAGGATGAGGCCGGGCCGGGATGGTTGTCGGATGCGGCACTCGATCGCGTGGCCGCGCATCACCACGGCATTTCGGTGCATGTTTCGCAGCTCAGCCGCGGCCTGGTGCGGCGCGCCCATCAGCGCGGACTGGAGATTTTTAGCTACACGGTGCGACCCGAGCCGCAGTTCTTGCCTCCGGCGTTTGGCGGTAATGCCGCCGACTATCTGCACTATCTCGCCGAAACCGGCGTGGATGCGCTGTTCTGTGACGATCCGGCCGGCGCGATTGCCGCGCTTGGTGCCTAGGGATTGTGTCGGAGGTTGCGGATAGGGTTTACGAGACATGTTCAACCTGTTTGCTCCCGAAGTTCCCTCGCATCTGGTCGACGGCCTCAACCCACCTCAGCGTGAGGCGGTGGAATACCGTGGCGATGCGATGCTCATCATTGCCGGGGCCGGTTCTGGTAAGACCCGTGTGCTGACCCACCGTATCGCCGGCTTGATTGCCACCCGTGAGGCCTGGCCGAGCCAGATTTTGGCGATCACCTTCACGAATAAGGCCGCTGCTGAGATGCGTGAGCGTATCGGTCAGCTGCTCGGTGAAGCCGTTGAGGGGATGTGGGTATCGACCTTCCACTCGGCCTGTGTGCGCATCCTGCGCCGCGAGGCGCCGCGGTTTGGCTATCCGCAGGGTTTCACGATTTACGATGCCGCCGATTCGAAGGCGCTCATGAAACAGATCGTAAAAGCACTCGAGGCCGAGTCGCTGGGCGTCACTCCGGCGGCCGCGCTGAACCGAATTTCAGGGCTCAAGAACGAGCTGATTGACCCGGATGGTTTTGCGCGCAGCATCGACGGCAGCAACCCGCGCGATGCGCTCATCCTTGAAATTTACCGCCGCTATCAGCGTGAATTGCAGCGCAATAAGGCGTTCGATTTTGATGACCTGATTAGCGAGACGGTGTGGATGTTCCGCAGCTTCCCCGAGGTGGCGGCCCTGTACCGGCGCCGGTTCCGGCACGTGCTGGTGGATGAGTATCAAGACACGAACCACGCACAGTACGCGCTCATTCGTGAGCTCACGCGCCGTACCGAAGCCGATCATGTACCGGCCGATACCCGCATCGAACGCGACCCCGACGGTTCGCTACCGCCGGCATCTCTCACCGTTGTGGGTGACTCCGACCAGTCGATCTACGCATTCCGGGGCGCGGATATTCGCAACATCACCGAGTTCGAGCAAGACTTCCCCGGCGCCAGGGTGGTGTTGCTCGAGCAGAACTACCGCTCAACGCAAAACATTCTCGATGCGGCGAACGCGGTGATCGGCAACAATTTCGACCGGCGCGAAAAAAACCTGTTCACCACGGCCGGTGCTGGCGCAAAAATTGTCGGCTACACCGGTTTTTCGGCGCACGATGAGGCGCAGTTCATTGCCGACCAGGTTCACAAGCTGCGTGATGAGGGGTATCGCTACGGCGATATGGCGGTGTTCTATCGCACAAACGCGCAGACCCGTGCGCTCGAAGAAATTTTGATCCGCTCGGCGGTGCCGTACAAACTCATTGGCGGCACGAAGTTCTACGAGCGCGCCGAGGTAAAAGACATCGTGGCCTACCTGCTTACGATCGCCAACCCCGCCGATGAGCTTTCGGTGCGCCGCATTATTAATTCCCCGAAACGATCGATCGGCCCGGCCACCGAGACTGCGATCTCAAACTTCGCGCGTGAGAACGACATCACCTTCCGCGAGGCGATGGGGCGTGCGGGAGAGCTGGGGCTCGGTCCGAAGGTGACGCGAGCAATTGCCGAGCTCGCAGAAATTCTTGACCGGGCTGAGGCCAGTATCGATCCCAACCGGTCGCAGGGGCCGGTTGCGGTTTCGCAGTTGCTGATAAACCTGCTGCAAGACATTGGCTATGTCGACAAATTGCGTGCCACGGGCAACCCGCAGGATGAGGCGCGTGCCGAAAACGTAGAAGAACTCGTCAGCGTCGCGAAAGAGTTCGACAAACAGCATCCTGATGGTACCCTTGTCGATTTTCTCACCGAGGTGGCGCTGGTTGCCGCCGCCGATGAAATCGACGACGAATCGGGTGTGGTGTCGCTCATGACGCTGCACACCGCGAAGGGGCTCGAATTTGACGTGGTGTTCATCACCGGAGTTGAAGAGCAGCTGCTGCCGCACCGCATGAGCGCCGACGAACCCGGTGGACTCGCTGAAGAACGGCGCCTGTTCTATGTGGGCATCACGCGCGCGCGGAAGCTGCTGCACCTGACGTTGGCGATGCAACGCACCACTTTCGGTGAGTCGGCGCCTTCGCTTCCCAGCCGTTTTTTGCAGGAGGTTCCGGATGCGCTGATCGATTGGCGGCAACCGCCGGGCATGCCACAAACCCGGCAGCTCGGCAGTAGCGGCTTCGGCGGCTCAGCGCGGCTGCGGGAATCAGCACAGATACCTGCCGGCCGTGGGCTCAAAGGAACTTTTAAACCCACGCGTGAAAATCAGCGGTTCGCCAACCGGGTCACCGGAGCGGTGCGCGATAATTCGGCGCTTGAACTCGCGACGGGCGATCGCGTGAAACACACCGATTTTGGTGAGGGCACGGTTCGTGCCGTGCTGGGGGCGGGTGCCAAACGCATCGCGGAAATCGACTTTGATGAGGCCGGCCGCAAAAAACTGCTCATCAAGATCGCGCCGATCGAAAAGCTCTAAGCATCCACGCTGCTGATCGGAGCCCCCCGGCTGCTATCGATCGGCACCCGTAGCTCGCTCGCGCTGCATCCAATCTCCTTCGCCACACCCACAGCGGCCACCAATCGGCACACTTGGTGGTTTGATTAACATGTCACGCAAATATGCAGATCGAGCGCATATTCGCACCAGAAGCAGGGGAGTGGGGCAGCATGCGGTCGGCGCGTGTGGGAGTAATCGGGCTCGGGTCAATCGGCGCGTTCGCGCTCTATGAGCTGGTGAAGCGCGGAGCCGATGTCGTTGGGTTCGAAGCGTTCGGTATCGGCAACGATCTTTCGGCGGTGGGCGGCGAAACCCGTCTTTTTCGACGCCTGTACCGAGAGGGTGCGGCCTATCGCAAGCTGATCGAGCGCTCACTCGAGCTGTGGCGAGAGTCGGCTCAGCGGCTGCCCGGCTCGTTTGTGCAGTGTGGCGCGCTTTCGATCGTGCCGCGGGGCTCGATGTATGCCTATGATCTCGAGGCCTATGCCGAAGAGTTCGGCGTGGCCTATGAGGCGCTGGATCCGGACGAAATTGCGACACGATTCCCGCAGTTCGCGCAGGCGCACGGCGATATCGGCTATTTCGACCCTGACGGCGGGTTTGTGCGCACCGACCTGGTGGTGCGGGATGCGGCCGACCGAGCACTTGATCTTGGCGCAACGGTGATCGAAAACCCGGTGCGACTCATTGAGCGGCACGGTGACGGGGTGGTGGTGCACACCGAATCGGGTGCGTGGCTGTTTAACCGGGTCATTGTCGCCGCCGGTGCCCGGACGGTGCAGATCCTGCCGCAGCTGGCGGCGGTTGCCAGCCCCGAGCTGCAAATTATGACCTGGTTTCAGGCCGATGATCCTGAACTTTTCCGTGCCGGCAGGATGCCCGTTTTCATTCGTGAGGGCGCCGGCTTTCACGCCTACGGCGCACCTTCGCTCGATGGTTTGCACGTGAAGGTTTCGGGCCTGACCGAGCGTCGACGCGCCGAGTTTACGGGGCTCACTTACGACCAGTTTGTAACGCGCGAAGACCTGCTCGCCTGCGAGGCCGGCATTCCTCGGGTGCTGAATGGGATGCATCCTCTGCCGGTGCGCACCGCAATCTATCCCGAGCTGTACGCGCACGACAATCGTTTTATTCTCGATTACGTTGATGACGATCAGCGCATCTTTGCGGCCACCGCGTTCTCGGGCAAGGGCTTCAAAATGGCGAATGCAATCGGTGAGTATATTGCTCGGGTGTTTTTTGACGAGACGCCGATTGACCCTGATTTTCAATTGGCTCGGTTCGGCAACTAACCGCATTCAGATCGCTCGTAGCTGCGAATAGTTTGGGAGGGGTGCTGTGTCGCGCAGCCGGAACACGGGGATGGTTATTGCGGTGTTAACCGCGATTGCGTTTTCAGGGTCGGGTCCTTTCGCAAAACCGCTGATGCTTGCGGGATGGTCACCCAACGCGGTGGTTGTGATGCGGTTGGCTGCGGCCGCGCTGGTGCTGATGCCGGTTGCGCTGTGGCAGACGCGCGCCGATTTGAGCGTGTGGTGGCGGCGCTGGCGCTGGATTATTGGCTACGGTGTGATCGCGTTGGCGGCGGCGCAGCTGTTTTATTATTCGGCGGTGGCGAGGATGCCGGTGAGTATGGCGCTGCTAATCCAGTATTTGTCGCCGGTTTTGATGCTGATGGCGGCGTGGGGCTACACGAAGTACCGGCCGGCCGCGCTTTCGCTGGTCGGTTCGGCACTGTCGGTGATCGGGCTCGTATTTGCCCTGGATGTGTTCGGCTCGGGGGAGGGACTCGACCCGATCGGTATTTTGCTCGCCACCCTGTCGATGCTCGCGGTGTGCGGCTACTACCTGATTGCCGCGGCTATTCCGGATGATTTGCCACCCACCGCGCTCATTGGCGGCGGTTTGGTGGTGGCCGCTTTGGCGACCGGGCTCGTCGGTGTTATTGGTGTGGCGCCGCTGGAATTTCATTTCGGCGCGGTCGAACTGCTGAATCAGCAGGCCCCGTGGTGGGTGCCGATGGCGGTTGTGGTGCTTGTCGGCACCGTTGGCGGCTACGTCGGTGGGGTGGCCGCGGCAAAAATTCTTGGCTCGCGGCTGGCCTCGTTTTTCGGGATTTTGGAGGTGCTCGCGGCGATCGGTGTTTCGGCGATTTTGCTTGCCGAACTGCCTACTTCTAGCCAGCTGATTGGCGCGGCGCTGGTGATTGGTGGTGTGGTGTGCGTGCGTCTCGCGCCCGATACGGTCACTGTCGAAGCGCCGCTTGGTCCGGTTACCGCACCGATTACGCTGCCGCTCAATGAGGAAGAGTTCGAGGTGTTGCGCGAGCTGGAAGAGGCGGAGCCAATTACCGCCAGTATCCCGGTTATTCGCGACGACTCGACACTTGCCGGGGGAGTCGATCAGTCGGTTGCGCCGACGCTGCCGCAACCCACCGTTGCAGACGAGCCGGGCGGCGAAGACGGGGATGCGCGGAGGTAGCGCTCGCGGCTCAACGAAGGGCATTACCGGGCAGCTGTGAAATGCATCCGAATGAAAAACTGAACGTAAGGTTGGGGGCGTTAGACTTCGGGACTGGATGCGTGCCGGCTCACCAGGGTGCGAAGCTGTGGTGCGGTGCCGCGCCTCTAGTTTTTAGTTAGGGCTCGGGTGGATAACCAGCCGAGGAGTCGATCGACGCGGCTCAGCCGCGGATGGGAAGTCAACGTGGATCTTTTCGAGTACCAGGCGCGCGACCTGTTTGAAGCGCACGGCGTTCCGGTGCTGGCCGGTATTGTCGCAGACACCCCCGAAGCAGCGCGCGCTGCCGCTGAGCAGCTGGGCGGCGTGACCGTCGTCAAAGCACAGGTGAAAATCGGTGGTCGCGGTAAGGCCGGTGGCGTCAAGGTGGCAAAGAACCCCGACGAGGCGTTCGCTGCCGCGCAGCAAATTCTTGGCCTCGACATTAAGGGGCACATTGTTGAGCGCGTGATGGTTGCAGCCGGTGCCAATATCGCCGAAGAGTACTACTTCTCGGTGCTGCTCGACCGTGCCAACCGCAACTACCTCGCCATGTGCTCGGTTGAGGGCGGTATGGAAATCGAGCAGCTCGCTGCCGAGCGCCCCGAGGCGCTGGCTCGCGTCGCCGTTGACCCGATCGTGGGCATCGATGAGGCGAAGGCTCGCGAAATTGTGGCGCAGGCCGGTTTCGAGGCTGAGACGGCCGAAAAGGTTGTGCCCGTGCTGCAGAAGCTCTACGAGGTGTACCGCGACGAGGATGCAACCCTCGTTGAGGTGAACCCGCTCGTGCTCACCGCCGAAGGCGATGTGATTGCGCTCGACGGTAAGGTCACGCTCGACGACAATGCCGAGTTCCGTCACCCCGACCACGAGTCGCTGCGCGTCGCCGCCGGCGGCCTCGACCCGCTCGAAGAAAAGGCGAAAGCGCACGACCTCAACTACGTCAAACTCGACGGTCAGGTTGGTGTTATCGGTAACGGCGCCGGGCTTGTGATGTCGACGCTCGACGTTGTGGCTGGCGCTGGCGAAAAGCACGGCGGGGTGAAGCCCGCGAACTTCCTTGATATCGGTGGCGGCGCGTCGGCCGAGGTGATGGCTGCCGGTCTCGACGTCATTCTCGGCGACGAGCAGGTCAAGAGCGTGTTCGTGAACGTTTTCGGTGGAATCACCGCCTGTGACGCCGTCGCCAACGGTATCGTCGGCGCGCTCAAGACGCTCGGTGACACTGCATCGAAGCCGCTCGTGGTGCGTCTTGACGGCAACAACGTTGAGGCCGGCCGCACCATCCTCGACGAATTCAACCACCCGCTGGTCACCGTGGTCGCCACCATGGATGAGGCCGCCGACAAGGCCGCTGAGCTCGCAGCAGCCGCCGCCTAGCCCAAAGCTACCAATTAAGGATTTAACAACATGGCAATTTTTCTTGACGAAAACTCAGTCATCATCGTCCAGGGCATCACGGGCTCGGAGGGTTCAAAGCACGCAACCCGCATGCTCGAGGCCGGTGCCAATGTCGTGGGCGGCACGAACCCCCGCAAGGCTGGCCAGACCATCGAGCTCGCCGGTAAAGAACTGCCGATTTTTGGCACCGTAAAAGAAGCGATGGACGCCACCGGCGCCAATGTGTCGGTCATTTTTGTGCCGCCGGCATTCGCCAAGGATGCGATCATCGAGGCCGCCGAGGCTGAGATTGGTCTGGCTGTTGCGATCACCGAGGGTATTCCGGTGCGCGACGCCGCCGAAGCGTTCACTCGCGTGCAGGAAATTGGTAAGACCCGTCTGATCGGCCCCAACTGCCCGGGGATCATCACCCCCGAGGTTTCGCTGGCCGGTATCACTCCCGCCAACATCACCGGCTCGGGCCCGATCGGTCTTGTGTCGAAGTCGGGCACCCTGACCTATCAGATGATGTACGAGCTGCGCGAGATCGGCATTTCGACCGCAATCGGTATTGGTGGCGACCCGGTGATCGGCACCACGCACATTGATGCGCTTGCTGCTTTCGAGGCTGACCCCAACACCAAGGCCATCGTGATGATTGGTGAAATCGGTGGTGACGCTGAGGAACGTGCCGCCGAATACATCAAGGCGAACGTCACCAAGCCCGTTGTCGGCTATGTTGCTGGTTTCACGGCCCCGGAGGGGAAGACCATGGGGCACGCCGGTGCAATTGTTACCGGTTCGGCCGGTACCGCGCAGGCCAAAAAAGAAGCCCTCGAGGCTGCTGGCGTGCGCGTGGGTACCACACCCACCGAAACTGCCAACATCATGAAGGAGATCTTCGCCGGGCTCTAATCCCAGCGCCTGTTTTAGGTCTTGCACCTCGGGGTCGGCAGCGGCAGCTTCCGGCCCCGAGGTGTTTGTGTGTGTCGGGCGGTCGAGCGTTCAGCGGCGCTCCGGTTCGATGCCGCGTTTGCTGCGCCCGAGTCGACTACTCTCAGAACGCAATGTTTCGGCCACTGACTCTGATCTCGCTCATCGCCGACGCTCTGCTCTGCGTCGCGGTGGGGCTTGGCGTACCGACGCTTGTGGGCGCGATCAGTTGGCTTGCCACGCAGGGATGGGTTGACACTCCGTTTGGCGCGATCATTACGGCTGCAACCGCGGTTTGGGGGCTCGGGCTGGGCGGTGAGGTGACCTTCACCATCGATCCGGCCACCTACCCGCAGCTCGGGCTTGCCGAGCCGTTCAGCTTCATGGTTTCGGTAGCCCCGCTGCTATTTACGGTGCTTATTGCCGTGTTCGGCTGGCGTGCCGGTGCACGAATGACGGTTGATGAAAACGAACTGCCCTGGTTTGAATTTGTGATCGGTGTTGCGGCATTTGTTGGGGCCGCTTTGGTTTCGTTGCAGCTCACCAACCCCGAAGTGGTGGCCGTTAATGTTACGAGCGCGGTGGTGCCGGGCGCACTGGTCTGGCTGCTGGCGATGCTTGCCGGGATGCGAGTATGGGAATTTTTTCCCTGGGAACGCTGGCTTGGCGAGAAGACCGATCTTGTGTTCGAACTTGCTGGGCGTGCGGCTCGGGTTGCTGCGGGGCTGGTTGTTGGGGTTTTTGGGTTGGCGTCGCTGGCGCTGTTGGTGGCTTTTTTTATCGGCACCGGACGTGTTATCGCGCTGCAGCAGGCGCTGCAATTGGATATTTCGGGTGTGGTCACCGTGGGGCTCGCGCACCTGGCGTATTTGCCCACCGCTGTGGTGTGGGCGGTGTCGTGGCTGCTTGGCTCGGGTTTCGCGCTCGGTGAGGGAGCGTATTCGCAGCTTGGTGGTACCCATGCCGGTCCGCTGCCGGCGATTCCGCTGCTCGGGCTGGTTCCCGAGGGTGAGTTGCCGGCACTTTGGGCGCTCGTGGCGTTGCCGCTGGCGCTGGCAATTGCGCTGTGCCTGGCCGACCGGATGCTGACGCCGAGTGACGCTAACCGGCCCTGGTATTTGCGGCTGCTGCCCGGTGCGGTTGGCGGACTGCTGGCCGCGGTCGCGCTGTCGCTGTGTGGGGTGTTGGCGCGGGGGTCGCTCGGTCCCGGCCGGCTGAGTGATTTTGGCCCGCATCCGGGATGGATGCTCGTGGCTGCGGTTTTGATTTTTGTGGCGGCTGCGTGCATCGGTACTTTCGTGCCGCTTGAGATGATCGGGATGGATGCTGCCGCTAAGGTGCTGCGGCCGGCTCCGGTAGCGTCGACCGCAGCCCAACAGGGCGAGACTGTGACTTCGCCCGCGGCCCCCGAACCGTCCGCCGCGAATGAACCAGTGTCGCCAGCTTCGCCAGTGCCACCGGCGTCGTCACAGGAACCGGGGCCGTCGTGGTTTACCGACGACCCGTTCGAGGCTGAGCCGTACGCGGCCGAGATTGATGAGCACGACCCGGTCGCACAACCAGAGGTCAGGCAGCCAGAAGGGAGCGGCGATAGGGCGAAACGGCCGGATGCGCACTGGTCGCGAGCGGACGGCTCTGCTGCCGCGGATGCGAGCGAGGGCGCGGCCGATGAAGGCCGAGACGCCCAGCGCCGCGACCCGAAAGAAGTGTCTCGCCGCGACCTGTCTGAAGTGCTGCGGCGCCCCGACGAACCCGATATTTACGCCGATCTCGATGAAGATCTCTAATCGGGGGCGGTCGCCTCGCCGCCGCCCATCGGCGCCGGCGCGATAAGCTGGAGCGGTGCTGAAGCTCGTAGTTCTTATCTCTGGGTCGGGAACGAACCTGCAGGCGCTACTCGAAGCGCTCGAGGCATCGCAGGCTACACCAAACCCGATCGCCGCTCGTGTGGTCGCCATCGGAGCAGACTCGCCGCGAGCCAACCTGGCGTTCGCAGACGAACTTGGCATTCCAACTTTTATCGTCAACCCGGCCGACTACGACAGTCGCGCCAGCTGGGGCGACGCGCTACTTGAAGCAGTGCAGCAACACCAGCCCGATCTCACCGTGCTCAGCGGCTTCATGCGCCTGGTGCCGCCGCGATTTGTGGAGGCCCTGGCACCGGCACTGCTCAACACCCATCCGGCCTACCTACCCGAATTTCCCGGCGCACACGCGGTGCGCGACGCACTCGCCGCCGGCGCCACCCAGACCGGGGCCACCATCATGATCGTCGACAACGGTGTCGACACCGGCCCAATCATTGATCAGGTTCGCATCCCCATCGAACCCGACGATGACGAAACCACACTGCACAACCGCATCAAAGTAGCCGAACGAAAGCTACTCATCGACACGGTGCGCGGCATCGCCGACGGCACCATCAACCTGGAGGAAATCACGGCATGAGGGCCCCCAAAATCACCGAACCACGTCGGGAACGCGACCGAATCACCGTTCGCCGCGCGCTCATTAGCGTGAGCGACAAAACCCGTGTCGAAGAACTCGCCGCCGCAATCCACGCCGCTGGCGCCGAAATCGTTTCGACCGGCTCCACCGCATCCCGCATCCGCGAGGCGGGCATCCCCGTAACCGATGCCGCCGAAGTAACCGGATTCCCCGAAATTCTTGACGGTCGCGTAAAGACCCTGCACCCGCACGTCCACGGCGGGCTGCTCGCCGACCTGCGCCTCGCCTCACACGAACAGCAACTGGATGAGCTCGGCATCGCGCCGTTCGAACTCGTCGTCGTCAACCTTTACCCGTTCGCGCAAACCATCGCAGCCGGCGCCGAATACGACGACGCGGTCGAACAGATCGACATCGGTGGCCCGGCCATGGTGCGCGCCGCCGCGAAAAATCACGCCAATGTGGCGATCGTGGTCAACCCCGACCGCTACGACGACATCATTGCCGCGCTCGCGGCGGGTGGCACCACCTACCAGCAGCGCCGAGAACTCGCAGCCGCAGCATTTGCGCACACCGCCGAATACGACACCACTGTCGCCAACTGGTTTGCCGAACAACTCGCCACCGACGAGCCCGAAGTCGGCAGCACCCTCCCCGCCCGATTCGAAGTGGCGGCCACCCGCGCCGCCGAGCTGCGCTACGGCGAAAACTCGCACCAGCAGGCCGCCCTCTACACCTTCGACGGCGGTGCCGGCATCGCCCAGGCGACACAGCTGCACGGCAAAGAAATGTCATACAACAACTACGTTGACGCCGATGCCGCGCTGCGAGCAGCCTACGACTTTACGGTGCCAGCAGTGGCGATCATCAAACACGCTAACCCTTGCGGTATCGCCATCGCTCCCGCCGGGCTTGATGACGCCGCCGCCATCGCCGAGGCACACCGCCGAGCTCACGCCTGCGACCCGCTCTCGGCATTCGGCGGGGTAGTGGCGGCCAACCGCGAAGTCTCACTCGAAATGGCCCAGACTCTCAGCGAAATTTTCACTGAAGTGGTTGTGGCCCCGAGCTTCGCCGCCGAAGCCGTCGAAGTGCTCGCCAAAAAGAAAAACATCCGCCTGCTGCAGCTGCCCGCCGGCTACCGCCGCGAAGACACCGAGCTACGGCAGATCTCCGGCGGCCTGCTCGCACAAACTCCTGACCGCTTCCCGGCAGCCGGGTTCTCGGCCAACTGGGAACTCGTCACCGGCCCTGCCGCCGACGTCGAAACCCTGCGCGATCTCGAATTTGCGTGGATCGCCTCGCGCGCCGTGAAATCGAATGCGATTTTGCTCGCCAACCAGGGCGCCTCGGTGGGCGTCGGCATGGGGCAGGTGAACCGGGTTGACTCGTGTCACCTCGCGGTGAGTCGCGCTGGCGACCGCGCAAAGGGTGCCGTGGCCGCATCCGACGCGTTTTTCCCGTTCGCAGACGGCCTACAGGTACTCATTGACGGTGGCGTTCGCGCCGTCGTGCAGCCGGGCGGTTCGATCCGCGACGATGAAGTGAAAGCCGCCGCCGAAGCGGCCGGACTCACCATGTATTTCACCGGTGAGCGCCACTTCTTCCACTAGGCAGCAGCCCCGCTCGCGAAAACCAAAACCGCGGCTGCCGCACGGCCTGCAACAAGCACCGTGCGGCAGCATCCCGACAGACTGACAACCAGACTGAAAGAAGCCCCGTGGCCCGTATTGCTCAACCCACCCATGCCGCACTGGGAGCCGCACTCGCGGCCGCAACCGTCACCCTCGCCGGTACCCTGCTCATCACCAACCAGCGCGACCTCACCTTCGTGCTCTCACCCTTCGAGACGTTCGGTCGGGCACTCGGGGTGGCCGCAATGCCGGTGCTGTTCTACCTGGTGCTGATGTTTGTAGCGGGCGCGCTCGGCTGGTTGCGCAGCTGGTGGCAGGGCGTACTGGCGGGGCTCGTATCGGTGATTGTCGGCGGCGCGCTCGGGCACGTCATCCTCATCATCACCAATGGTGCGCAGCTTGATGGCGCAGCCTGGGGCGCCGTGTTCGCCGAGTTTTTTGGACTGAGCTTCCCCTACGCTATGACCGGTATTTTGACCGCGGCGCTGCTGGCACCGCCGGTGTACCGCTCGCTCGCGGGGCTGCAACCCGGCGCGCAGCGCCTGGTCGGCGATGTTGCAGCCCCAGTTTCAACCAGCGCCGCAGGCTCGGCATTCGTGCGCATCCCGTCGCAGGCGATGCTCGACGCCGCCGCCAACGATGACGCCCGCGAAGCACTCAATGCCCAATGGGAAGCGATGGTCGCAGCGTTTGAATCACACGGCTGGGGCACCGAAGCAATTGCCGAGGCCGCGCACGAACAGCAGTCGGTTTTTGTTGGGGATGCGGCACTCGTTATCGGTGAACAGGTTGTGCTCGCGCGGCCCAAACAGGATGCTCGCCGTGCCGAACTTGCCGATGTGCGCGAGGTGCTTGTGGGGGCCGGCGCGGTGCTGGAAGAGCTTGAGGCGCCGGCGTTCTTTGACCCGGCTGACGTGCTGGTGAGTGACACGACCGTCTACGTGGGTGTGGGCGGCGCAACCAACGCGAGCGCGGTGCGGCAGCTGCGTCGCCTGGTCACGCCCCGCGGTTACCGAGTGGTATCGGTGCCGGTGGTTTCGGGGATGCATCTGAGCGAGGTGGCCTCGGTGCTACCAGATGGTGCCGTGCTGGTGTGGTCGGCCGCGATTGCGCTGCCGGAATCGCTTGGCGGGTTCATCCCGGTGCCCGAAGCTCGCGGCGCGGCGACGGTTGCGTTCGATGAGTACACTATCGGGGTGTCGGCCGCCGCTCCCGAAACCGCAGAGCTGATTCGCGGTCTGGGATACGACGTGGTCGAGCTGGAAATTAGTGAGTTTGAGGCGGCCGGTGGCTCGTTGCCGCGGCTCTCGCTTCGCTCGCGCGACTAGTATTCGTGCAGCCCGTTGCTTAAACAAGCAACGGGCTGTTCGCGCGGCCGGCCGCTTAGGCGACCGGTTGCTCGCGCGGCGCAAGCTACTTAGAGGGGCAGGGGCGGATGTCGCGCCGCTGCTACTGCATGATGCGACGCTCGCCGATGACCTCACCGTAGGGGGTCTCACCGACGACCTTGAAACCCATCGCTTCAAAGAACCGGCCGGGACCGAGGTCCCCGTCTTCCCACACCGCGATCACGCGGTCAAAGCCGCGGTTGAGCGCCTCGGTGAGCACCGCATTAACTGCGAACGCTCCCACACCCTGGCGCTGGTGGCCGGCATCAACGTTCATGCGCAGGATCGTTGAGCGAAAAAGCTCGTCTTCGGCATCCGGGTCGAAAGTGGCCATGATGAAGCCCACGACTTCACCATCGGCCTCGACAACGCGCGGCCACATGGTGTCTTGATTGACGTACGCCTCTGAGATTGAGTGCGAGACCGGAGCGACGAATGCTTCCTGCCCGGGCTTCAGCGTCAAGGTATTGGCTGCCACAACATTGTCAGCGGTAAGTGGAGTAATTCGCAGCTCAGTCATAGCTCGAGCCTACCCGCTGTAGGTAACGCTTCACAGAAACCTCACTGTGCACCGGCTGGGGTTGTGCTTGCTGGCCACACGGTCAGTAACAGGTGTTCTCGAGCCGTACGGCACTAGCATGGCCAGGTAATGGCGCACACCCCAACCGGGTTGCGCTCGCGGCTTTCGATACTCACCGGTATCGATGTTCGACTCGGCTCATGCACTCGCTGGAGGTTGCTCGTGACACGTGATTCAAGTGACGCACTGCACGGTTTGATCGCGCTGGTTCGCCTTGACGGTAAGGGCGAATTGCGTGAGGGGATGCACGTTGAGCGTTTCGAAGCCGTCGACGCCGACTCGGTGCGTGAACTGGTGCTCACCAGGGCGATGGAGCGTGCCGCTGAGCTTGGTGAAGACCTCGATGTGCGCACGATTGATGTTGATGCGGTTTATCCGCTGCGAGTGAGTGCGAGCGGTGGGCTCGACCAGGTGGGCGATCCCGAGCCACTGCAGCCGGGCGACACCGACCTCGCGCCAGATACTGAGTCGCTGCACGAGACGGTCTCGCTGCCGCGAACCTCGATGATGGCGGCACTGCAGGCTGAACCAGAATCTGCGCCCCAACCGGCGGAATCAAAGCCTGCTGCGCACAGCGACACCGATCTCGATGATGAGCCGCTGCTCTTGCAAGAGCCTGAGATCGTCGACGAGTCTGACGACAGCGCGAGCACGGCCACGGCCGGTGCGCATCCGAAAGATGACGACCGCGCCGCTCCGGAAACTGACGAGGTGCCGATCGTCGCCAACATGTTCGCGGATGCTGACGAAGACAGCGGCGTCACCGTCGACGAGTACCACGATGAGGGGCTCGACCACGACTTCGACGACCTTGATGAGGATGAGTTGGAAGCCGAGACAGCAGACGCTACGGCTGACGACGAGTGGTCGCCCGTGTTCGCGCGGGATGCGCGTGCCGCCGCGGCGGCCACCGCGCAGCGCGATCAGACGGATGAAAATCTGACTGCCGAGTCTGCACCGAGCGAGTCGGCACCGAGCGATTCTGAGACAGGAGAACACGGGGCGGCTGAATCAGCGCCGGCCGAATCAGGAGACTCTGCACCGGCGAAACCGCAGCCAGCGCCAACCGCTCAGTCAGGCGTATCCCGGCCGGCCGTAATCGCTGGCAGAGCCGGTGGCCCGGCCGGCGCACCGACGCTTGACGACTTTTTTGCCGACGCGCAGCGACCCCGCAAGCGGGTTGCTGAAACCGGTTGGCGGGCAGGACTACGCAAACTCACCGGCGGGCTCATCACCCTACCCCCGGGTCGTGCCGAGCGCACCGAAAACGACGATATCGAGGCCATCCAGCGCAGCTTCGACGGACCGCGCACCATCGTGGTGGTCAATCCCAAGGGTGGCGCCCACAAAACCACCACAACGCTCATGATCGCCGCGATGTTCGGCATCTACCGTGGCGGCTCCACCCTGGCCTGGGACAACAACGAAACCCGCGGTACCCTCGGCTGGCGGTCACGCCCCGCCAATCACTCGAACACCGCTGTTGACCTGCTGCGCGAACTGCCGAAATTCGAAATTTCCGGCGGTGCCTCGATCAACGAGCTCGACCAGTACGTGCGCAACCAGGGCCACGCCCGGTTCGACGTGCTCGCCAGCGACGACGATGCCGCCAGTGCGGCCATCATTGACGACGACGCGTTTAGTCGCCTGCACCGGGCACTGAGCCGTTTCTACCGCATCATGGTCATCGACACCGGCAACAATATGCGGGCATCGAACTGGGAAGCCGCGGTCGACGCAGCCGACCAGCTCGTGATCGTTTCGACCTCGCGCGAAGACACCGCCGCATCGGCCGCGTGGCTGGCCGACGGGCTGCGCGAGCGGGGCCTCGGCGAAAAACTCGCCAACGCCGTCACGATCATTTCGGCGCCCTCGGCGAAAGAAGACTCTGAACGCACGAGCCGACTCGCTAGCCACTTCTCGCAGCTGACCCGCGTGGTGCTTTCGGTGCCGTATGACGAAGAATTTGTTGGCGGCGGTGAGCTTGATGTGCGCTCACTCAAACCCACAACCCGGGATGCGTGGCGGCGCGTAACCGCCGAAATCGCGCGCGGGCTCTAGTCAAGGCTGGGCACGCCGGGGAGCGCGAAAATATTACCGGCAACGGTCACTATTGCCGTGCATCCCCGCCGCAGTGGTGGGGAGGTTGCGCACGTGCATCCCCGCGGCGCATCCACGCAGTAACCTAGCTTGTATGCTCACAGTCACTACCTCCACGCATGCAGTCGACCCCGCCGAGATGACCGACATCATCACCGGGCTTGACTGGCGCGCTGGTGTGGTGCTGTCGAGCGGGGTCGAGTTTCCGGGTCGCTACACCCAGTGGGATCTTGGCTTCATCGACCCGCCCCTGAAACTCGAAGGTCGCGGCTTTTCGCTGCGGATGCAGGCACTCAACGACCGCGGGCTTGTACCGCTGCGGGCCTTCGTGGATGCGCTGCAGCAGATCGATGGGCTCACCCTCAGCGCCGTATCGAGCCACGAATACCTGATCGAAATCACCCCGCAGCGAGATGAGCTGCTGGCCGAAGAAGACCGCACCCGGCGGCGCTCATCGTTCACCGTACTGCGTGCGCTCATTGCCGCACTGCCGTCGGACGCCCCGCACCTGGGGCTGTACGGCCCGTTCGGCTACGACCTGGTGCGCCAAATCGAGGCGTTGAACGAACCCGCCGGCGGTGACCAGCGCGACCTCGTCGTCTACCTGCCCGACTCGGTGCTGGCCGTTGATCGGCAGCGCGGGGATGCTCGCCGCTATGACTACGAGTTCGAATACCTCGGGCAATCAACCCAGGGGACCCCTCGCACCGAAGTCCCGGCCCCCTTCAGCGGCCCCGACCCGCAGGCGCAGCCGAGCCGCGACCACCAGCCCGGAGAGTATGCGCAACTGGTGCGCCAAGCAAAAGACTCGTTCCGTCGTGGCGACCTGTTCGAGGTGGTACCGGGGCAGGCATTCCGCAGGCCACTACACACCACGCCCTCACGGGTGTTCCAGCGGCTGCGCCGCGACAACCCGGCACCCTATGGCGCGCTCATGAACCTCGGCGGCAATGAATTTCTCATCACCGCATCCCCCGAAATGTTTGTGCGGGTGAACGGCCGTCGCATCGAAACCGCCCCCATCTCGGGCACGATTGCTCGAGGCACCGATGCCATCGAAGATGAGGGGCAAATCCGCACGTTGCTCAATAGCGAAAAAGATCGCGCCGAACTGACGATGTGCACCGATGTTGACCGCAACGACAAGGCACGCATCTGCGAACCCGGATCGGTGCGAATCATCGGCCGCCGCCAGGTAGAGCTGTACGCCAAGGTGATTCACACGGTCGACCACGTCGAAGGTACGCTGCGCCCCGGCTATGACGGAATCGATGCGGTGGCCACACACATGTGGGCGGTCACCGTAACCGGGGCGCCAAAAATCTGGGCCATGCGGTTTATTGACGAGCACGAGCGCTCGCCGCGCACCTGGTATGCGGGTGCGCTCGGGGTGCTCGGCGCGAATGGCGATGTCAACACCGGGCTCACAATTCGCGCGGCAATGATCCGCGACGGAATTGCCGAGGTGCGCGCCGGCGGCACGCTCCTCATCGAATCGGTTCCCGAAGAAGAAGAACGCGAAACCGAGATGAAAGCCTCGGCGCTGCTCGAGGCCATCGACGCGGCCGACGCTTACGAATCCGAACCCGAAGCCGCGCCGCTGGCTGGCAGCGGACACCGCATCCTGTTTTTTGACCACGAAGACTCGTTCGTACAGATGCTCGCCGGATATATGCGCGAAACCGGTGCCGAGGTGCACACTGTGCGAGTGCCGAAGGGCGGCCTCGATACGGACGCTATTGCCGCGGTGATCGACCAGCAGCAGCCCACGCTCGTGGTGATGTCACCGGGGCCGGGTAACCCCGACGACTTTGCGGACGCCCGGATTCTCTCCGAAGTTGATCGCCGCGGTCTACCGGTGTTCGGGGTGTGCCTCGGGCAGCAGGCGATGGCCGAATATTTTGGTGCCACCCTCAAGCAGCTCGAACATCCGTTGCACGGCCAGGAACGCGAGGTGCGCGTGGTGGCCGCAGGTTTTCTCGATTCGCTTCCCGAAACATTTGTCACCGGGCGGTACCACTCGCTGTATGTCGACCCCGCTTCGATGCCCGAAAACCTCACAGTGGTTGCCAACGATGCAGACGGCATCCCGATGGCCATTCAGCACCGCGACAAACCGTGGTTTGGGGTGCAATTTCATCCCGAATCGCTCATGACGCTGCGCGACCGGGCCGGGCACCGGATTATTGATGCGGTGCTGGCGCAGTGCGACGCCCCGCAATAGCGACCTGGCGCACGCGCGAGCTGTCGAGGGTCAAACCGTAACCACCATTTCACCCCGGGTTCGGTCGCGCTCGATTACACTCGCTTTCGGCGCTGACCACGCGCTATTTCACCCGCGTGTACCGGCGCCCCAAACGGACCGGGTGCATGCCTGAGCCTGAAAGGCATTTGTTGAGCAGCAAAATCGAGTTCCGCTACCTCTCCGAACCCGACACCATCGCGGCCGGCGTACTGGATATGCCCTCGTGTGTGGCGGTAATGGAAGAGACTTTTCAGCTGTATGCGCGCGGTGATTATCGGATGGCCGGTCCGAATAATGATTCGCACGGAGCTCGGATGACCTTTCCTGAAAACCCGGCGATTCCGACCATGCCCGCGCACGCCGACGAGCGCCGGTTTACGGCGATGCCGGCATATTTGGGCGGCTCGTTCGGCACCACCGGGATGAAGTGGTACGGCTCGAATCTTGAGAACCGCGACAAGGGTCTGCCGCGTTCCATCCTCATGTTTATGCTCAACGACACCGACACCGCGGCGCCGCTGGCGCTCATGTCGGCGAACCTGTTGTCGGCGATGCGCACCGGTGCGGTCTCGGGGGTTGGTGCCAAATATTTTGCGCGCCCCGACTCAAAAGTGGCCGGTGTTGTTGGCCCCGGTGTGATGGGCCGCACGACCCTCGCCGCGATGGCCGCAGTGCTGCCCGAACTCGACACCGTGAAGGTGCGCGGCCGCAGTCAGGCGGGTATCGACGAATTCCGCGCGTGGGTGGGCGAGTGGGTTCCGCAGATCCGCGATATTCAGGTGGTCTACTCCAACGAAGAAGCCGTGCGCGGTAGCGATGTGGTGGCCTATTGCGCCACTGCCAAGGCCGGCGACGTCGAGAACTATCCGCTGCTGAAGCGCGAGTGGCTGCGCGATGGCACATTCGTTGCCATGCCGGCGCCGGCAAATATTGACGAAGAACTCGAAGACCTCTCGGTGCGCAAGGTCGTCGACTCATACGGTCTGTATGAGGCGTGGGCGCTGGACGCGCCATATCCCACCCACAATTTTGTCGGCATCATCGGCTGCAAATTCCTCGACCTGGTGTCGGAAGGCAAGATGCGCCACTGGGATATTGAAGAGCTTGGCGCGGTGGTCGAAGGCAGCGCGGATGGGCGTCGCAGCGATGACGAAATCGTGCTGTTCTCGGTGGGCGGCCTGCCGATCGAGGATGTCGCCTGGGGCACCACCATCTACCGCAACGCGGTCGAGCGCGGCATCGGCACCCTGCTGCCGCTGTGGGACACCCCGGCGCTCGCCTAAAAGAGGGAGGGGAGTGTCACAGCGTGTGGACACTCCCCGGCCGGTTGCTCAGCTCGATTGCTCGCTAGTCAGAAACGGGCGTGCTTGCTAATCAAAAACGATCGTGCGCTGGCCATCCAGCAGGATGCGGTGCTCGGCAAACCATTTCACCGCTTGGGTGAGGGTGCGCGACTCTTCATCCTGACCGAGCGATTGCAGCTCGGCAACCGACTGCGAGTGGTCGACACGGCGCACATTTTGTTCGATGATCGGCCCCTCGTCGAGGTCGGTGGTGACAAAGTGCGCCGTGGCGCCCACGAGCTTCACACCCCGGGCGTGCGCCTGACGGTAGGGGTTGGCACCCTTGAAGCCGGGTAGGAACGAGTGGTGAATATTGATGGCGCGGCCCTCGAGCGCATCGCATAGCTCGGGCGAGAGAATTTGCATGTAGCGGGCAAGCACCACCAGCTCGATATCGTGTTCGGCAACCACCTCGAGTACCCGACGCTCGAACGCGGCTTTTTCTTCGGGGTTTGTCACCGGAAGATGTTCAAACGGCACCTCATAAAATTTGGCGAGCGAGGCGAGCGTGGGGTGGTTTGACATCATCATCGGCACCTCGATCGGCAGATAGCCCGAGTGATACCGGAAAAGCAGGTCGTTGGCGCAGTGCTCGGCTTTAGACCCGAGAATCAGCGTGCGGATGCGACGCTCGGTAGCGTCGAGGTGGATCTGTGCGTTAAACCGAGCGGCAACCGGCTCGAGCTCGGCCATCAGCGCACCTCGCGTCACCGGGGTCGCGACCTCCAGGCGCAGAAAAAACCGACCAGTGTCGGTGGACGAAAACTGTTGCAGTTCAAGAATGTTTCCCGAGGCCGCGACCAGGGCGGCCGTAATCGCATGGACAATTCCGGGGCGGTCGTCGGCGACTAGCGTCAGAATCCACTGCTGTTCGTTCGGGGTGCTGGGCTGCTTCGTCGAGGAATTACTCACCAGGTCAGCCTACGACACCAGCCAAGCTTCACCGCGTAACCTGGGGCAGTGAGTATGAGCCCCGACACCAAACGTCCGCTGCCGATGCTGGCGCTCATCGCGCTCGCCACGGCCTCGTTCATGTCGATCACCATCGAGATGATGCCGTCGGGCTTGATGCATCTGATGGCGCCCGAGCTGCAGGTGCAGCATTCGGATATCGGCAACCTGGTGTCGGTTTTTGCGCTCACTGTTGTGCTCACCTCCACACCGCTGGTGCTGCTGCTCAGCCGCATCCCCAAACGCACCCTGCTGGTGGTGGTGCTCACGATTTTTTCGATCGGCACGGTTTTTACGGCGCTGGCCCCGAACTATGCGTTGGTGGCGGTGAGTCGAGTGGTTACCGGTGTCGCCCACGGTGTGTTTTGGGCCACGGTTACCGCCTACACCGCAACCATTGTGCGACCCGAACAGGTCATGAAAGCTGTCTCGATCACCGGCGGTGGCGGCAGTCTTGCCTTCGTGCTGGGCGTGCCGATCAGCACCTCGCTGGGGCAGTGGCTGGGGTGGCGTGCGGCGTTCATTGCCGTGGCGGCAGGCTGTTTGGTGGTCGTGCTCATCCTGCTCATGGTGCTTCCCAAGGGCCGGTCCGGGGAACCGACAGTCACCACCGGTGCGATCGACACCGAGGCCGTGGCCAATGCGCTGCAGGGTCCGCAGCACTCACTGCGCATGGTGACGCTAGTGTGCATCCTCACCGCCATTGTCATGTGCGGGCAATACAGCTTCTACTCGTATAACGCGCCATACCTGCTGCAGGAGGTGGCGATTACCGAGGCGCAGCTGCCGGTGGCGCAGTTTGGCTACGGCATCGCGTCGGCGCTCGCGGCGACTGCCACCGGGATGCTGTTCACCAGCCGGCCCAAATCGGGCTGGTATTTCACCGCGGTGCTCATGCTCGCCGGCGGTGCCGTACTGACAATCTTCCCGGGGATGCAGCCGGTTGCGCTCACGGGTTTTGTGCTGTGGGGTGCCGGGATGGGATTCATGCCGGTGCTGCTGCAGGCACGGCTTTTGGCGGCCGCGTCGGCGCGCCAACGAGATTTGGCCGCGGCGCTTTACAACACCGGGTTCAATATCGGTATCGCATCCGGTTCATATTTGGGTGGTCTGCTGCTGACATCGTTCGGGATGCGCGCCCCTGGCACGGCATTTATGGCGCTATTGGTGCTGGCCATCGTGCTTTCAATCGTGATTGATTGGCGGCAACGAAAATCGGCCGCGGCTGCGGTGTGAGCCCGGAATTTTTGTTGCGCACCGGATTGTGAGCCACTGTCAACTTTTGCCCGCTCTAGTATGGAACGAGCCGCGACTGGCGTCGGGTGGGTCACCATCGGGAAGCGGCAGAAGGAACACGAGCCGCACGCCTGGGTTCGCCGATCCAGTTCAACAAGCCATTGAATTGAACAAGGAGTCAATGTGTCCGACTACCAGAACTTGCCGCTTTCACAGGTCGATCCGGAAATCCTCGAGGTGCTGCGAGGCGAGCTTGATCGTCAACGCAACACGCTCGAGATGATCGCCAGCGAAAACTTTGTGCCGCGTGCCGTGCTCGAATCGGCCGGCAGCGTGCTCACCAACAAGTACGCCGAGGGATACCCCGGCCGCCGCTACTACGGTGGCTGCGAGGTTGTTGACGTGGCCGAAAACCTGGCCCGCGAACGCGCAAAACAACTGTTCGGAGCCAAGTTTGCGAATGTGCAACCGCACTCGGGTGCGACCGCGAACGCTGCCGTACTGCACGCACTCGCCACCCCGGGCGACACCATCCTTGGGCTTTCGCTTGACCATGGTGGGCACCTCACCCACGGGATGAAGATCAACTTCTCGGGCCGCCTCTACGATGTGGCAGCCTACGGCGTCGACTACGACACCGGTCGCGTCAACATGGAAGAAGTCGCCCGACTCGCACGCGAACACAAACCCAAGGTCATCATCGCCGGCTGGTCGGCCTACCCGCGCCAGCTCGACTTTGCTGCGTTCCGCGAGATCGCCGACGAGGTTGGTGCGTACCTGTGGGTTGATATGGCGCACTTCGCCGGCCTGGTAGCCGCTGGTCTGCACCCCAACCCGATGGAACACTCCGACGTCGTCTCATCGACCGTGCACAAGACCATCGGCGGCCCCCGCTCGGGTCTCATTCTCACCAATGACCCCGACCTGTCGAAAAAGATCAACTCGGCCGTGTTCCCCGGACAGCAGGGCGGCCCGCTCATGCACATCGTGGCAGCAAAGGCCACCGCCTTTAAGCTCGCCGCCAGCCCCGAGTTCAAAGAACGTCAGGAGCGCACTCTGCGCGGCGCAGCGATCATTGCCGAGCGTCTCATGCAGCCCGACATGGCCGAACACGGTGTGGCTCTGACCACCGGTGGCACCGAAGTGCACCTGGTGCTCGTCGACCTGCGCGACGCCGAAATTGACGGCCAGCAGGCTGAGGATCTGCTGCACCAGGTGGGTATCACCGTCAACCGCAACGCCGTACCCAACGACCCGCGCCCGCCGATGGTGACCTCGGGGCTGCGCATCGGTACCCCGGCGCTGGCAACCCGCGGTTTCGGTGATGAAGAGTTCCGCGAGGTGGCCGAGGTGATCGCCGAGACCCTCAAGCCAAACCCCGATATTGAAGCCCTGCGCGCACGGACGCAGGCGCTGGCTGATGCCTTCCCGCTCTACCCGGGGCTGGTGTACGCGTGAGCGCACAACGTCTCGACGGTAAGCTCGCCGCGGCCCAAATCAAGACCGAGCTAAAAGAGCGCGTGGCGGCGCTTCGCGAACGCGGGTTTGTTCCCGGGCTCGCCACGGTGCTGGTGGGTGACGACCCGGCCTCCAAGCTTTACGTGGGCGGTAAACACCGCGACTGCGAGGAGGTTGGTATCGCCTCGATCCGTGTTGAGCTGCCGGCCGACGCGACGTTCGAGGCGGTGGCGGCCGAACTCGATCGGCTCAACGCCGACGAGAGCTGCACCGGGTACATCGTGCAATTGCCGCTACCGAAGCACCTCGACCAGGATGCGCTGATTGAGCGTATCGATCCCGCCAAGGATGCTGACGGCCTGCATCCGATGAATCTCGGCCGACTCGTGCTCAACGCCAAGTCGCCGATCGAAACACCGCTACCGTGCACCCCGCGCGGCTGCATTGAGCTGCTCGAACGCAACGGCATTTCGCTCGACGGTAAGCATGTGGTGGTGCTCGGACGTGGCGTCACGGTGGGGCGTTCAATTGGCCCGCTGCTGACACACCGTCGCTACAACGCCACTGTCACGCTCACTCACACTGGCACCCGCAACCTGCCCGAGATTGTTCGCACCGCCGATGTGATCATTGCCGCCGCAGGCTCGCCCGGAGTGGTGACTGCCGAGATGGTGAAACCCGGTGCCGCGGTACTCGATGTGGGGGTGTCACGCATCCCCGACCCGGAAACCGGCAAATCGAAGGTGCGCGGCGACGTTGACGCCGCAGTTTGGGATGTTGCCGGCCAGGTTTCGCCGAACCCCGGCGGTGTGGGTCCCATGACCCGCGCGCTACTGTTGGCAAATGTGGTCGAGACTGCCGAACGTGCGCTCGCGGCCCGAGAGATCGAGCGCTAATTAACTCCGCACAACAGGCCTAGCTACGCACAAAAACCGGGGTGTGCCTCATCGTGGGGCCACCCCGGTTTTTTGCTGTTTGGTGTGCCGACCCTTGCGTTAGGCGTCGCGGCGGGCGGCCCCGGTTTTTACCGCCGGGTAGATTTGCAGCCCATCCCAGCCATACTCGGTGAATGCTTCGCGCAGCATTGCTTCGAGTCGGTCGTAGTCTGCCTGCGCCACGATGACGAATACGGCACCGCCAAAACCCGAACCTGTCATGCGGGCCGCCGGTGCGCCAGCTGCCGCAGCCACATCGCAGATGAGATCAATGCGCTGGGTCGAAACCTCAAAATCGTCGCGGATTGACCGCTGCGACTCGTTAAAAAGCGGTAGCACTGAAGGCAGCCCCTCGGTGCGGTTGAGTCGCGTGAAGTCGAGCACACGCTGAATTTCGGTCACGATATAGCGGGCACGGCGATAGTCGGCCTCATCGAGCTGTTCTTGCGCGGCTTCGAGTTCTTCGATCGACAGTTCGCGAAGCGACTGATAACCGAGCTGCTCGGCAACACGTCGGCAGGCGGCGTGGCGATCGTTTACCTTACCGGCCCAGTTGCGATGCGTTTCGCCACTTTCAACGATCATTCCCACATAGCCGTGTGCCGAGAGCGGGTTGACATCGATGGCCGTCGCATCACCGCCGCGAGCATCGTAGAACACATCGCGGTGCTCTTCGGCGAGGAGCACTGTGACGTGGTCGCTCATCCCCGATGAAGCGCCGATGTAGTCGTTTTCAACCTCGTAGCCGAAGCGTGCCAGGCGCATTGGCGTTTGATCGAGGTTCCACAGTTCGTTGAGCGCGGTTGAGAGGGCAGCGCACAGCGAGGCGCTCGAGGCCAGCCCGGCACCGATCGGTACATCGGTGGTAATGAACATGTCGAGGCCCGTGAGCTGCGGTGTTGGGCGGTCATCGTCGAATACGTGCTCGGGCAGCCAATTGCGGATGACCCAGAGCAGCCCCAGCGGATAGTCCTGCCAGGCGTGGGCGGCGGGCGGAGCGATGTCATTAAGCTCGACATCGATTGCCTCGTCAACCAGATCAGTGCGGATACGGATGAGTCGGTCAGTGCGCGGTGTGAGCGCCACTGCCGAGCGGGCACCATAGGCGAATCCGTAGGTGATGCCATCCTGGATGTCGGTGTGGTCGCCCATCAGGCTGATCCGCCCGGGGGCAGACCATACTCCGGCGGGGTTGAAACCAAACGCATCGGCGAAACCTGTGCGAACGACGTCGCTCGTATTGCGGTGCATCAGCTGCTCAATTTCCTACGTCGATAACTACGGATACCTCTATCGTATCCGGCACTGGTCAACGGTTCATGATGCTGCGGGCGGTCGTGGCGGCAAGCGGCAGAGGGACGGTGCTCGTTAGTGGTCCGCTGTGCTGGTTGGGGCTTCCGATAGCAGCGAGCGCAACTCGGCGGGAGACACCGTGGCGTGGGCACGTGCCCGCTGCTGCAGTTCGCGGTCGGCCGTGGCGAGTGCGATGAACTGCTGCGGGCCGTTTTCGCGCAGCTGATCGACTGCGGTGACCAATTCATCATCACCCGCGGCGCTGGCTGTACGCACTGTGATGAGCTCGCTCGGGGTGGCATCGGGATCGCTTGCGGCGGATTTGGCGTCTCCTTCGAGCACGATTACAAACTGCGGCCAGATTCGCTCGAGCGGCAGGCCCAGTAGTTGGGCCGGCACACCCGACCGGCTCAGTGCGGCGAACTGATTCATGAGCGCGCGGGCGGCTGCGGCGCGGTCGCGCCACCAGCCGTCGGGTACCGTGCCCATGACGTTTGCCAGGTCGACCACGATCACGGGACGAGCACGCAGGACGGCATCGAGATCGGGGAGGGATGCGGCAAATCCGGGATGCAGTGGTAGCTCGGCCAATTTTTCGATCGGCACCCAGCGCGCATCCGCCGACTCGGCGTCGTTGAGCTGCGGCTGAAACGGATAGCGCGCTTCGGCGATCAGGGTGGTGTATGACCAAAACCCGAGGTCGAGCACCCGGGTAGCAATAATGTGCGCTGCATCTGGCGGTACGGTGAGTTCTTCGTGTGCTTCGCGCAGTGCGGCCGCAGCGGGAGTTTCATCGCGATCGCGGGCGCCGCCCGGGATACCCCAGGTGTCGCCGTGGTGGCTCCACGCTGCGCGGTGTTGCAGCAGTATTCCGCGCTGCTGATCGACAATAGCCAGGCCAGCGGCTCCGTAGCGTCCCCACATCCGTTTACCTCCGGGGCCGTATACCCAGGCGTCGCCAGACTGTGGTTCGGTAGCGCGTGGCTGCTCCATAACTCCTCGCTTTCGGATGCCGAATCGGAAGAATCTGCCGGCATCAGCCTAGGTGCTGTAACTCAATCGCCAATACAGCGGCGTTTTGCAACGGCGAGTGGCTGATGCTAATCGAGGCCGTTATGCCAATACCATTGAAGCGGTCAAAAAAGGGCATTCTTATGCGCGTGTTGCGCGCTATACTTGATGGGAGCGGTGCTCTCTATCTTGTGATATTCACGGCAGTGGAATTCTTGAGATCTGCAACCGCTCAAGTTTGAATGCTGAGTCGGTAGTGGGGGTGCTCGCTCGATGCGGGTTTTTGCAAACAATTTGCGTCGGGGTGCCGGTGTGCTGGTAGCCGGTGCGCTCGTTTTTGTAACACCGGTGTTTTCGGCCACCGCTCAGCCGCTCGACGGCTTCACCGTGCGCGCGGTTGATACAGATACTCCAACCGAGCCTCAGACCCCATCCGAGCCTCAGACCCCCAGCGAACCGGAAACGCCCGAGGCGCCCACCGACCCTGGCGTTACCGATCCGGGTACGACTGAGCCTGGTACTACTGAGCCGGGTGCGAGCGAACCGAGCGCTACTGAGCCAGATCCGAGCACTCCGGCGCCCGGCGAGTCTGCCCCCGGCACCACGGCACCCGATCCCGGCGACACGAGTGCCCCCGGCCCCACCGGTGAGAACACCCCGACCCAGCCGGGCACCCCGCGACCTAGCGCGTCGCCAACCGCGCCAGCAACCGATGCCCCGCAGTACGACCTCGACAGTGTTGACTTTGTCACGCCGGAAGATGTTGATGCCGCTGGCAGCGATCCGGCGCAGCGCAGCCAACTCACCGGTCGCGCCCTCGAACAGCTCGAACTTATCGATAAAGCGCTTCGAGAATCACGCGAACGGGTCAACAAGGCCGGTGAACGCTATGCCACCGCGAGAGACAAGGCCGATGACGCGCGTGCCGAAGTGAAACGGCTCGAGAGCAGAATTGAAAACGAACGCAATAGCGCCGAAGTATCCGATCAGGTGGTGGGCCTGATGGTGCGCGAAATGCGCCAGGGTACCTATTCGGTACCTCCCGAACTCAACGTGGTGCTCGAGGGCGGCGACGACATGCTCTACCGTTACGGGGTGGTGTCATCTCTGACGCGGGATCAGGTGCTCAACGCGAAGCGGGCAACCCGGGCTGCCGACCGGCTCGAGCAGCTGCTGCCGGAAGCCGACCGCAAACGTAAAGAGGCCGAGCAACTCGAATCTGAGGCTGCGGCAGCCAAACGCGAGGCGGTGGCCGCTCAGGAATGGCTCACCAATCAGCTCAAAAAAGCTGAGAGTAGCTCAGACGCGCTGCTCGAAGTGCTTGCCAAACTCGGCTACGAAGGCGGCACTGTTTCGAGCGAGCTGCTGGGGCTGCTGAAAACCCGTAATGATTTGCGTGCGCTCAGCGACACCGAGCTCAAGGGCAACGGTAAGGTTGCCCAGCCGCTAGAAAACTGGCGGGTTACCGACGGCTACGGCTACCGCACCGAACCCAAGGTGGGGATGCACCGCGGCACCGACTTCGTGGTGAACGGCAACACCTGCGGCGCGCCACTCTACGCGATGGTCGATGGCACCGTCACCTACGCAGGCGCACTCGGCACCTTCGGCAACCACGTTGAGATCACCACCGCGAGCGGGCTTGTCTACTCGTACTCGCACATCCAAGACAACGGCATTGGCGTGGGTCTCGGAGACAAGGTGCGAGCCGGGCAGCCAGTGGCACTCATCGGCAACACAGGATTCTCGACCGGCTGCCACCTGCACCTCGAGGTCCTCGTCGACGGCCAGCACATGGATCCGATGATCTGGCTGCGAGCGAACGGTTTGGCCTAAGCCACCACGAAAACGGCACCAGCACACCAATAAAACGGTTGAAATCGCGTTCAACCAACCCGGCGATGAGCTTCAGCTCGGCGATTGCTGAGCTTGAAACATGCAAACAACTGTCGCCACATTCGCTCAGCACGCCCTCGGCCGCCGCGGTGCTTGGATCGCGCTCGGCTCACTATTGCTAATAATCACGCTACTTTTCGGGCTTTTCGGATCCGCACCGGCACCGGCACGAGCCGATCACGCCGCCGATAATGCCGAATCGACCCGCGCCGCCGAACTGCTGTCGACATTCCCCGATGCCGACACCCAGTCGGTGCTGATCGTCGCAGAACGAGACGACCGGCAGCAACTCACCGCCACTGACATCGATCGGCTGGCGGCCCTGTCGCCCGCGCAAAACCTCGACGCGCCCCGCGGGCCAATCGTCAGCGAAGACGGGCGAGCGGCACTCATGGTGCAGGCGATCACCACCGGTGAATCGAACTCTGACACTGCCGAGGAGATCTCAACGCTGCGTCAGACACTCGCAGACTCGGACGTGCCCGGAATGAAGCTGTACGTTACCGGTGGTCCCGCCTTCGGAGCCGATATTGCCGCATCCTTCGATGGTGCCGATTTCACCCTGTTGCTGGTCACCGTCGGTATTGTTGCGGCACTGCTCATCGCCACCTACCGGTCGCCGGTCCTCTGGTTGGTACCGCTGGCAGTGGTGGCGATCGCTGACGGCCTTGCCGGGCGCGTCACCGCGGCACTTGCCGACTGGCTCGACTTGGGTTTTGACACCGGCATCATCAGCGTGCTCGTGTTCGGAGCCGGCACCAACTACGCCCTGCTGCTGATCTCGCGATACCGCGACCAGCTGCGCGAGGAACCCGACCACCGCGTGGCGCTCGCGACCGCCTGGCGTGCATCCCTCGGTGCGATCGTTGCGTCGAACCTCACCGTTGTGCTGTCACTTATCACCCTGGTTTTCGCGGTGATTCCCGGCACCCGCGGCCTGGGAGTGGCGGCCACTGCGGGCCTGCTCATCGCCGCAGCTGCCGTACTGCTGGTGCTGCCGCCGGCGCTCGCGGTGTGTGGACGCGGGGCATTTTGGCCGGTAATTCCGCGGCCCAACCATCGGCCCGCCCGCGTCAATATTTGGCAGCGGGTGGCAACCACAGTTTCGCGTCGTCCCGCAGCGAGCCTGGTTTCAGGGCTGGCGCTGCTGGCTGTGCTCGCGGCGGGGCTCATTGGCACCTCGGTGGGGCTCGACCAGTTGGCCAAGTTCCGGGTGCAATCCGAGTCGGCGACCGGGCTCGAAGTGCTCAGCAAACATTTCCCGGCCGGCGAAGCCCAGCCGATTCAGGTGGTGGTGCAAACTCACGACACCGATGCCGTGGTGGCGGCAGCTGCCGATGTGCCAGGCGTGTTGCGGGCCCACCCGAGCGGTACCGCCGCTGATGGTGCACTCACCCGCATCAGTGTGACCAGTGAGTATTCGCCGAGTTCCCTCGAAAGTCTCGATCAAATTCCAGAGCTTCGCAGTGTTCTTTCACAGGCGGCCGAGGGGGAGGTGTTGGTTGGTGGCGTGGTTGCGACCGACTATGACTCCCGTGCCGGTAATGTGCGCGATTTTGCACTGCTAGTGCCGATGATTATTGCCGTGAGCCTGCTGGTACTGGCAGCGCTTACCCGGTCGGTGTTGGCACCCATCCTGCTGATCGCGGTGAATATCGCCAGTGCGGTGGCGGCGATCGGCGCCGGTTCGTGGCTGAGTCGGCTGCTGTTTGACCAGCCTGCGCTCGACCTGCAGGTGCCGCTATTAGCTTTCCTGTTCTTGGTGGCGCTCGGTATCGACTACACCATCTTCCTGGTGCATCGAGCGCAATCCGAGGCGCGTACGCGCGGTACCCGCGAGGGTATGGTGGCTGCGGTCGCGCACACCGGTGGCGTTATCACCAGCGCCGGCATCGTGCTGGCCGCTGTATTCGCGGCACTCGGCGTGCTACCACTGGTCACGCTCGGCCAGCTGGGACTCATTGTTGGAGTTGGCGTCATCGTCGATACGCTGGTGGTACGAACAGTCATCGTCCCCGCACTGTTCGCGCTGCTGGGCGGGCTCTGTTGCAAAAATCGTGAAGCTTGAGCATGCTTGGCGGAGATTGGACGGACGGAACGATGACGGATTTCAAGTGGCGCCATTTCCAGGGTGATGTGATCCTGTGGGCGGTGCGCTGGTATTGT